>CALJSB010000063.1 GCA_937976305.1 uncultured Acidimicrobiales bacterium | reverse complement strand
CAATCATTGGCAACGACAACACCCAGGTTGAAAGTGCTGATGTTGTCGTGAGCGGCAACAACAACGCGGTCACGAACGTTGACGGCGGCGGCAACGCCGTTGGCAACAACAACACCCTCGTCGAGGCCGACGGCGATGCCGTTGTTGGTTCGTCTGGCGTGATCCAGAATTCGAGCGACACAAACGCTGGGTTTGGTTCCGGTGACGTGATCAGTCTTGAAGATGCCAGCATCGAAGATTCGAACATCAACTTCGGCGAAGGCGGCGCTGTTCAAGACAACGACGTGGTGACCGAGAGCACGATCCAGGATTCGTTCAATGAGACGACCGACATCCATACCGACATCGACACCGACATCACCGTCACCAACGACGAGAGCCTCGAAAACGTTGGCAACTTCGAAGACAACTCACACTCGGAGGTCGACGAGTCGTTCAACGAGGTCGACACCGACATCGATGCTGACGACCACAGCACCGTCGAAGACGTCGAAGCCTTCGACAGCTGAGACAGTTGAGTGACCCCGCCGCAGCTGACGGAAACGTGAGCCGGGAGTAGGGTCGAACACAGAACACAACCACCGTGGGCCTCGACGAGAAATCGTCGGGGCCCATTGGTCGATTTTCGTGCTGGCGAGCTGGCACGCTGGCGAATCACACCGATGGTTCGCACGATTTGAGGAAGAGCAACGAAACATGACCGGAACCGATCCGCACGCCGACGTACGGTCCACGCTCAATCTTGCGGTTCAGGCGGCAACTGCCTACGGACGCCCCGACCTCGCGGAGCGGGCTGACCGGTTGATGGCGCAGATCGGCGATCCGAATGTCCAGGTCGTCGTTGTCGGCGAGTTCAAGCAGGGCAAGAGTTCGCTGATCAATGCGCTCGTGAACGCCAAGATCTGCCCGGTCGACGACGACATCGCGACCGCAGTACCCACGGTGCTACGACACGGCGAAGAAAAGCGGGCCTACGCCGTCATCCACCCGGTGAGTGACGGAGGACCGGTTCCCGACGATGCTGAGGAGCGGCGCCCGATTCCATTCGATCACGTCCCGGCGTATGCCACCGAAATGGGTCAGATCGATCCAAGCATCGTCGTCAAGGGAGTCGAGATCGATCTCCCTCGCAAGCTGCTTGCCCAGGGTCTCGTGTTGGTCGATACGCCCGGCGTCGGTGGATTGGGCTCGGCGCATGCAACGGCAGCGCTCGGCGCTCTTTCGGTCGCCGATGCTGCGTTGTTCGTAAGCGATGCCTCACAGGAGTACACGCGAGCCGAGATGGACTTCCTCTCGCAGGCCCAGGATCTCTGTCCTTCGGTGATCTGCCTGATGACCAAGACCGACTTCTACCCGGATTGGCGTCGCGTGCGCGACATCAATCGGGGCCATCTCGATCGTCTCGGCTTCGATGCGCCGATCGTCACCGTTTCGTCGATGCTGCGGGCCGAGGCGGTCCGCCGCAACGATCGCGAACTCAACCAGGAATCCGGCTTTCCTGAGCTGGTTCGCATGCTCACGAACGACATCGTGGCCGGTGCCAACAACCGGGAGCGAGCACGGTCCCGCGAGGCCGTTATCGACATCTGTGATCAGCTCTCGAGCCAGTTCGATGCTGAGTTGTCTGCGCTCAATGATCCCGAAAAGGCCAACGAACTGGTCGAAGAACTCGAGGGGGCCAAGGCCCGTGCTGATCGGCTGCGAGGCCAAGTGGCCAAGTGGAGCACGACACTCAGCGACGGTGTTGGCGACCTCACGAGCGACATCGACTTCGACTTCCGCCAGCGGATGCGTCGCATCACTCAAGAAGGCGATGCCGCGATCGAGAACTCTGACCCGCTCGACACGTGGGCCGAGTTCGAACCGTGGCTGGTCAACCGGGTCTCACACGAGGTCGTGTCGAATTACGCCTATCTCACCGAGCGTTCTTCGAGCCTCAGCAGCGAGGTGGCGGGCCACTTTGAGGTTGATGGCCAATCGTTGGTGGTGTCGCTGGATGTCCACAACCCCACCGACGTTCTCGAAGGAGTCCACGTCGAACCCAGCGTCGACCTCTCAGAGTCCACGGTGGGGAAGAAAGGCATGACGGTGCTTCGAGGCTCGTACTCGGGCATGTTCATGTTCACGATCCTCGGCGGTATGGCCGCCACCGTTGTGCCCCCGCTCGGCTTGATCGCCACCGCAGCACCGGCCATTGGTTTGGTGATGGGGCGAGGCGCCCTCAAAGACGAGAAGGCTCGCCAGCTCACCAAGCGGCGAGGCGAGGCCAAGAACTCGATGCGCCGCTACTGCGACGAGGTCAGCTTCCAGGTGAACAAAGACAGTCGCGACACCTTGCGTCGTGTGCAACGGCAGCTGCGCGACTACTACAGCAATCGAGCTGAAGAGCTGCACAAGTCGACCACTGAGGCCTTGAAGGCCGCGACGCAGGCGGCCAAGGTCGGTCAGTCCGAACGAGGGTCTCGCATCCGCGACATCGAGGCGGAGATCGGCCGCATTAAGCAACTGAGAGACACCGCAGTCGCCCTGCAGGCCAAGATTGAAGGGCCCGCTCCCGCCCACGCCGGTGGCAGCGCATGACGCTTGTTGAGCAGGCGCGAGAAATCCTGGTCGAGGCCCAATCTGTCTTCGCAACGCACCCTGATCGAGCATCGCTCGATGGTGCGCTCGAGCGTCTGGACGGCCCGCTACGAGTGGCCATTGCTGGCAAGGTCAAGGCGGGCAAGTCGACCCTCTTGAATGCCCTTGTCGGCGAGCGGCTAGCGCCAACCGACACCGGTGAGTGCACCAAGATCGTTACCTGGTACCGAGACGGCCACACCTATCAGGTGATGATGCATCCGGTCGACGGTTCGGCGCCGATTCAGGCTCGCTTCCATCGCGACGACGGCGCCATCGAGGTCGATCTGCAGGGGCGCGACGCCATGGCGATCGACCGTCTTGATGTCACGTGGCCTTCCAGCGGCTTGCGCAAGCTCACCCTCATCGACACGCCGGGTGTCGACTCGTTGACAGACGGCATCGCCAACCGAGCCTTTGAGTTTCTCGACCCTGAAGACCGGGGCACGGCGGCCGATGCCGTGCTGTATCTCATGAAGCACATTCACTCGTCCGACCTCCGCTTGCTCGAGGCCTTCCACGACGATTCGGTGGCCGAACCCAATCCGGTGAACGCCGTCGCCGTGTTGTCGAGGGCCGACGAGATCGGAGCCGGCCGTCTCGACTCGATGGCCTCGGCTCGGCGGATCGCAAAGCGCTACGGCCAAGACGGACGAATGAAGCGACTGGTGCAAGTGGTCGTGCCCGTCGCTGGTCTACTCGCGGAAACCGCCGAGACGCTGACGGAGTGGGAGTTCAAGGCCCTCAGTCAGCTCGCGAATGCACCGGCCAAAGAGCTCGAGCCCTATCTGCTGTCGGCCGACCGGTTCGTTGATGCTCGGCCCGAAACCCCGCTGACCTCTCTCGAGCGAGAGCAGTTGCTCGGCCGTCTGGGGCTGTTTGGCATTCGGCTCTCGCTGGCTCTGCTTCGTCGCAACGTCGTTGAATCGAGCGTCGAGCTCGCCGACGAGCTCGTGAGTCGGTCCGGCCTCGTCGAGCTGCAAACCCTGCTCACGACGCTCTTTGTTGATCGGGCCGATGTGCTGAAGGCTCGGTCAGCGCTGCTCGCTGTCGAACGGCTGTGCACCGACACGCCTGAACATCCCGGCGCTCGCGAGCTGCTGCTGTCGATCGAACGGGTGATGGCGGGAGCCCATCCCTTCAACGAACTCAGCACGCTCGCCGCCGTCCGCAGCGGGTGGATCAAAGCCAAGGACGAGGATCTTCAATCGTTGGAACGCATCCTCGGGAGCTCGGGCACCGCGCCCTGGCAGCGACTTGACGTTGATGAAGCGACACCGCCAGATGCGATCCGCACCGCTGCGATCGAAGAACTCGGACGTTGGCAACGGCTGGCGGAGAATCCCTTCACCACCCACGATTTGGTCACCGCCGCCCGGGTCGCGATTCGCACCCTCGAAGCAATGATCACCGACGCCGCAGCCCCCGCCCCGTAGTTTCTCTCGAACTGGAGCCCGGCCCACAGCCCACCGAACTGGAGTCCTCCACCGGCGTTTTAGCCGGTACCGCACTCCAGAACCGGCAGCAGTTCTCGAACTGGAGGCGTGCACCGGCGTTTTAGTCGGTGGGGCACTCCAGAACGGTGGGGTGCGGTGCGGGCGAATGTGGGAAAAGGGGAGGGGTTAGCCCTCGAAGTCGAGATCGAGGGGGTCGGCGCCGTCGTCTTCGGTGTCGTCGAAGTCGACCGAGAAGAGGTCGCTGCCTTCGTCGTCGATCTCGTCGCCTCGCTCCATGGCATCAAAGCCATCGTCGAAGTCGTCGTCGGGTCCAAACGATGCCATGTCGGGGTTCGCATCGTCGCTCGATGCGAACGCTTGTAGGTCGTCCGGTTCGGTAGATGTCTCATCGACACCCGAGCCGAACTGACTCGCCGTGTCGACCTCAGACATCGTTGGCGTGTCGACGGTCGAACCGACGTCGAGATCGCTCGGATCTGCGTCGAGGTCAGACGTGGTCGGCTCGGCATCGACGAACGCTGCAGGGTCGGGATTGACCTCGGCAAACATGTCAAACGGGTCGAGCCCAGGCTCGAGGTCAGCGTCGGGGAGATCGCTGTCTTCGAAGGGCACCGGGCCCACTCGGGTGACGATTGGGGCCAAGGCATCAGCGGCCGGAAGTGGCGCAGAATCGGCGAAGTGGGAGAGTGCTGTGCCGAACAGTTCGGGTGAGACGTCGCCGAATCCAGCCTCGGCCAGTGCGGCAGAGGGGTCGACTCCCGGCTCGGGGTTGGCCAAAAGGCCGTCGATTGCGTCTCGGAGGGTCACGTCGCTCAATGTAGGCGCCCTCAGAACATTGATCCATCGGGGATGTCCCCCTATCGGTTGGGGAGGGTTATCCACAGGCTCTCGACATGGGATTTCAGGGGAATTTTGCCGTTTCATGTCGGAGGGCGTTTCCTGCTGTGCCGGCTACGACAGCGACCTCTGAGCGCTCTATGCTGTGGGTCACTGTCTGGAGGGGCACAACTTGTGAGTTATCAACTCGGCATCGATCTGGGTACCACCTACACCGCAGCCGCCGTGTACCGAGACGGGCGGGCCACGATCTGCTCGCTTGGCGGTCGTGCGGCGTCCATTCCGTCGGTCGTGCTCTTACGTGAAGACGGTGAAGTGCTCACCGGTGAAGCTGCGGTTCGTCGCGCCATCACCGAACCCGAGCGTGTTGCTCGTGAGTTCAAGCGTCGTCTCGGCGACTCAACGCCGATCATCGTTGGCGGAACCCCGTACTCCGCCGAAGCGCTCTCCGCTCGACTTCTACGTTCGGTTGTTGACCAAGTGACCGAACGCGAGGGCTCGCCGCCAGCGTCCATCGTGCTGTGCCACCCGGCGAATTGGGGACAGTTCAAGATCGACCTCCTTCAGCAGGCTGTTCGCCTGGCCGGCCTCGATCCGAGCACGGTCAGCTTTCTCACCGAGCCTGAGGCCGCCGCCATTTCCTACGCGGCCCAAGAGCGCGTCGATCCTGGCGAAGTGGTCGCCGTCTACGATCTCGGTGGCGGAACCTTCGACGCAGCGGTGCTTCGACGGACCCCGTCAGGCTTCGAGATCATCGGCGCTCCCGAGGGGATCGAACGACTCGGCGGCATCGACTTCGACGCTGCCGTATTCGCCCATGTGAGTCGGTCGCTCGACGGCGCCATTCAGCAGCTCGACCAGGACGACGTCACTGCCGTTGCAGGCGTGTCGCGCTTGCGGGCCGATTGTGTCGAGGCGAAGGAAGCGCTGTCGTCTGATACCGACGCCACGATTCCGGTGCTGCTCCCCAACGTGCAGACCGACGTACGCATCACGCGACGCGAGTTCGAGTCGATCATTCGCCCGTCGCTGGTCGACTCGATCGAAGCCATGCGCCGAGCACTTCGCTCGGCCGGCGTCGAACCCGCCGACGTCAGCAGGGTTCTGCTCGTTGGTGGATCGAGTCGTGTTCCGTTGATCGCACAACTCGTGTCGTCTGAGCTCGGTCGGCCCGTTGCTGTCGACGCCCACCCGAAGCATGCCATCGCCCTCGGCGCCGCCTTTGCGGCCGGTGGTGCACTCGCAACCGTCGAGCCGGGCCCGGCAACTGTCATCGATGCGGCGCCACCGCCTCAAGCAGCGCCGCCTGTTGCTGCGGCGGCGCCCCCGATGCCTGAGACTGCCGCGTCAACAACAAACGGCGCTTCTTCGCCGCCGGTCGACGAGCCGAGCATCGATCTGACGGCTGAGCCGAACACCGAGCAGGCCATCGCTGCTGAGGCCGGCCTCGAAACCGTGATCGCACCGGCCACAGTCGAACCGCCGAGCCAAAGCGCTCCCGCCCCAGCTCCTCCAACGCCGGCCGCAGCCCCGACACCCGAGCCCCCAAAGCCGGCCCCTACACCTGTGCCTCCGAGCCAGACCGCACCAGCGCCAACCCCAGCTCCAGCGCCGCCAGCAACACCGTCGGCCCCGGAGCCGCCGACGCCGTCGACATCACCGGGGCAAACTCCGCCGCCCGAACGTCTCGTCGCTTCGACTCGCGACAACCCCCGTCCAGCACCGACACCTGCGCCACAACCTGCGGCGTCAACACGCACCCCGATGCCCGAGCAAACCAAGGAGATCGCCGGGTCGGCTCCGGCCGTCAGCGACGACGGTGGGGGCAAGAGCCGTGGTCTGCTGATTGGAGCCCTGGTAGGCGTTGTTGCCCTGGTCGCCATCGTCGGCGGTCTGATCCTCAACTCCGGAGGCGACGAGGGTGGCGACACGGACGCGGCGGCTGACGTCACCACAACAGTCGCTGCTGAAACCACGACGACAGCCGCACCGGTCGACGAAACCACAACGACCGCTGCACCCGAAGAAACCACCACCGAAGCCATCATCGACGAAGGAGCGGTGCAAGCCGAAGTCGACGGTGTCATTCAAAGTTTCGTTGTTGCCGGAAACGCCACCGACCTGTCGGCAACGGTCGCAGCCGGCACCGCCACCGTCACTGGCACGCCGTTTGATGAGACGGTTCAGGCCGACGTGCTGTCCGCTGTCGGCGACGTTGAAGGCGTCGACGACGTGGTCGATCAGCAGGTGCCGTTGGCGGTCGAGTTCCGCTGCACAGAGGAGATCATGAGCCTCCCACGCTGGGTGTGCATCACTGATGTTCAGCTCGATGACACCAACATCACTGCTGAACTGATTTCGTCCGAAACCGAATGGAACGTCTCGGGAGGGTTTCACTTCCACGTGTTCGGCAGCAACATCGAGGTGGTCACTGCTGGCGTCGCCAACGGGATCTCCGAGGGGGGCGGATCGTGGCAGGTGTGGGACGAGCTGACCTTCACAGGATCCGTCAGTGGCGTCGGCTCGCCCGACCCCAGCACCGAATGGCTCTGCGCCCGAGTTGCCACCGACGGCCATGGGCTCGACGGGCTCGAAACCGGTAACTGCTGGCCACTCACGGATCCATCGTCCTGAGTGAAATCCCGGAGTTCGTGCCGTCCACCGACGGTGTGCAGGTCGCCGTCTACGACCTCGGCGGTCCAACCGACCCCGCAACTCCGCTGCTGGTCTTGTGCCACGCCACCGGATTCTGTGGTGGCGTCTGGCGCCCAATTGCGGCTCAGCTAACGGACACCTTTCGATGTGTCACCCTCGACTTTCGGGCCCACGGGCGCTCACCGATTCCGGAGGGACTCGAACTTGATTGGCGAGGCATGGGTCGAGATCTTCTCGCTGTCGTTGCCGAGCTGCGGCAGCTGGGCATCACCGACGGTCCGATCTTCGGCGCTGGCCACTCGATGGGGGCGGCATCCATCGTGATGGCCGAGCTGGCCGAACCCGGCACCTTCGATCGGGCATGGGGCTTCGAGCCGATTCTCTTCTCTGCAGAGATGCTCGAATCGACGTCGCTGTCGCCGTCCGGCCATGTGCTGATGGATTCCCCGTTGATCGACGCCACGCGGCGTCGCCGCGCCACGTTTGATTCCCAAGCCGAAGCGATTGAGCGCTACGCGAGCCGGCCCCCGTATTCATCACTCGACCCGGCGATGCTCGAGGCGTACGTCGAGCACGGCTTTGAGGAACACGAGGACGGAACGATCTCGTTGCGTTGCCACCCCGATCACGAGGCCGAGATCTTCGCCCACTCCGTGTGTGGCGCCTACGAACATCTCGATGAGCTGAACGTTTCCTTTCAGGTCGGGGCGAGCGGTGATGGGCAGGCCTCAGCGGCCATCGCTCGGAGAATCTGCGACGAGCACGAGACGTTCAGCTTGCTCGAGTACAACGACCTGACGCATTTAGGGGTACTCGAAGCGCCCAACCGCATCGCTGCCGACATACGCCGGTGGCTCGCCACTTGATGCTCGCCGACCTTCCTACTCAGTCTCGATAACCACGCGCTCATTGGGCTGGCCAATCAGCACGTTGGCGACGTAGCTCTCGACCGCATCCTCGAGCCGAACGTCGTGGCCAGCCTTGGCGGACAGCATCCATGCATGGTCGAGAATCTGCACGAACATCTCGGCGTCGACCAAGCGCTCACGAAGGTCGGGGGGCACCGCGGCAATGGTCGGTTCGAACCGCTCAGAAAGCCACCGGTAGGCCACAACGGCTTCCGGCGATTCCCGGCCCTCGATGTCGGCGAGCCATGCGCCGTAGCTCGACATGTGGCCCAAGAGCTGGCGAGCTTGATTCTCCCCCGTGCTGATGCCGGTGAGCCGTTCGAACTGTCGCCTGTGGTGACCTTCTTCGACGCAGCGGGGGCGAAACGACACCTGGTTGGTGCCATCTCCCGAATCGACGAGTTCGATCTCGGTGGTGTCGAACCCGAGTTCGTTGAGCCGGCGAAGTCGGCCCCTGACTCGCCACAGCTCGTCGGTGCCCAGCTGCTCGGTGCTGGTCAGCTCGTTCCAGAGGTCGTTGTAGCGAGCCCGTAGCTGGTCGACCACGTCGATCGGGTCGACCGACGTGTCGAGCTTCTCCATGGCCTCGAGTTCGTACAAACCACCCAAGATGTTCTCGGCGGCGATGTCGATGTCGTACTGGCGTTGCCCGTCGCTCAACTGTTCGTGCAGCTCGCTCGTTTCGGTGTCGACGACGTAGGCCACGAGTGCTCCGGCATCACGACGAAACAACGCATTGCCGAGCGAACAATCGCCCCAAAAGAACCCGATCAAGTGCAGGCGCACCAGCAAAATCGCGAGGGCATTGATGAGATCGTCGTGACGGCCGGGAGTCGTTGGCCCGGCAAACAAGTGAAGATACGGCAGTGAGTAGGGGAGGTGCCTGGTGATGAGGATCGCGTCGAGCGGTTCGCCATTGTCTGCGGCGCGGTCGTCGGCCACGCCGACGAGTCGGACAACCGGCATCCCAATGTCACGCAGATGTTCGAGCATTCGATACTCGCGGTGGGCGAGGTCTGACGAGATCTCCTTGCAGGCGAAGTAGTTGCCTTCGTGTTCGATGAAGCGAACGACGTGGCGGTGGCGACCTCGAGGGAGCCGGACAGCAAGATCGTCAGGCCACGAATCGAGCTCGGTCGACCAGGGCAGAGAGAGGAAGTCGGGCTCGGCTTCGGTCGACGTCTTGAGTTTCAGCGAGACCACCATTGGAAGCTACCGGTCGACGTGCCACTCTTGGACCGTGATCACCCAACTCCCCGATGCCGATGATGTTGTCGCCCCCGAACCTTTCGCCGGTCCGGATCACCCCATGAGGAAGGTGACGCGCCAAGTCGCCTTCGACGGCGGCGCCGCATGGGATGGCCAACGGGCCGACAAAGTTGCTGGGCTGTTCAACGGCATGGCCGAGGGGTGGTCGGCGGGCCATGTCGACGAGGTGAGAGCGATGCCAGTGGTTGACGCCCTTCGGCGAGGTGGGACCCAGCTCGACGGCGAGTGGCTCGAGATTGGGTCCGGGACTGGGGCCGGAGCGACGGCCCTCGATGGTCAAGTGGAGCAACTGGTGTGCTGCGATCTTGCCGCTGAGATGCTGGCCCATGCGCCCGCCGAGCTCGCACCTCGTGTTCATACCGACGCCTCTCGCCTGCCCTTCGCTGACAACCGTTTCGACGCTGTCTTGATGATCAACATGTTGTTGTTCCCCGACGAAGTAGCCCGAGTCCTGCGACCCGACGGCCACCTGGTGTGGGTGAACACGCTCGGCGATCAGACACCAATCCACCTGCCGCCGGCTGATGTCGTTGAAGCGTTGCCGGGGAGCTGGTCCGGTCTCACCGCCAACTCGGGTTCCGGCTTCTGGGCCACGCTGACGCGAGCCTGAGTCGCACTCAGGCAGGTGTGCAGTAGGGGTCAGGAACGGCTTGGACTGAGCGCGTGACGGCTCCGTTCCTGACCTCTACGTTTCGGGTTGTCACTGCGTGACGTTGTTAACGTTTGAGACCTGACCCCTAAGGAGTCTGGCGGCCGGTGGAGGTGAGGAGGTCGTGCCACGGATCCCGTCGAGGATTGAGGCCAGCGAGTCGAGACCGCAAGCGTTGCATGACAGCGCTCGGCCCCTCACGGGGTTGGGCGCCAAACTCGATCGATCCGCCGGACGGCAGCAACCCGGCATGTTGGCTGATGTAGTCGAGGCCAACGGCGTGGGCGAGGTCCCAGGCATGCAGGTGCCACTCCGATGCCGCACCGGCGAGGTGGTGACCAACGGTCGTCGCCCCGGCGGGTGTGCCGTAGGAGAGTTCCCACACCTCCGGCTTCGACGTCGCACGCTCGAGATACCGATCAGCAGACTGCTTGAACATCACGATGGCTTCGTGACCCGCAATGCCCCGCTTCTCGTGAATGGCGAGTTCGTTCTGATCGTCGAGTTCTTGTGCGGGGAACGGAGCGGCCACCTGCTGTTTCAGCGCCCGGGTGAGCCAGTGGTGATGTCGCTCCGAAACGGTCAGCAGATGGCGAGCCAGCTCGCCAGCTGACCAGTCGCCACACGCGGTCCGATGCCAATCCTTGGTGTCCATGACCCCGGCCACCTCGCAGACGCCATTGACGCCCTCGCGATACGCGGCGGCGATCTCAGTCGGCGGGAGCGGTGTCACGAGTTGTCCATCAATCCGTCCAGGCCAGGAGTCGCGCTGCGGCCGCCCGACCGGAGAGATAGGCGCCCTCGACCTTTGCTCCGCCGAAGGCGTCACCAGCCATCACCACGAGGCCGGGCTGCTCGGTGATCACGGCGGTGCGGTCTGGCCACGGTTCGGTTGGCCCGGCGTAGCGCCACTTCTTGACCTGGTAGGACGTGATCGGCGTAGAACCGAGCACCGCCTGAGCCTTTGGGACGAGGATCTCAGCGATCTCGTCGTCCTCTTTCTCGAAGAGTTTCGACGAGAGGGCGTGGGCGGCGTGGAACGTCACTGCGGGGACGGGGCTGATGCCCTTCGACTCGTTGTTGGCAACAAAGGTGAAGTCGGGGTCGTCTGGGGTCTGCCGAGCGCCGGCAGGGCCCAAGTCTGGCGTGCTGCCCACGACGGCGAGCAAGCCAACAACTGCGTGGTAGCGGAGGTTGCGGATGCCCTCGTTGATCTGTGCGTCGATCACGAGGCCACCACGATCGAAGAGATCGAGCGCCTGGGGAACCGGTGCGGTCACGACCACCGACGAGCCCTGCGTTGGTGCCTGCGCTGCGTCTTCGTAGGTGAGGGTGAACGAATCGTCTTCAGCCGTGATCGAATCGACTCGTTGCCCGGTGGCGATGGTGACGAGAGGTTCCCCGTCGACGACCAGCCCCTCGAAGTCGGCCGCGATTCGTTTCGCCAGCTGATTCATGCCACCTCGAACGCAGTAGCGGGGGTAGCCGTCGGGAGTTGGCCCGAAGCCTCGACACCACTCCTGCACCAGCCCGTCGGCGAGCCATGGCTCGATCTCACTCGTCAACTCGTCGCTTCTGGTCGTGAAGAATTGGGCGCCGTGGTCGAGCACAGCGCCGTCGATCCGTCGAGTTGCGAGCCGCCCGCCAACGCTGCGCCCTTTGTCAATGACGAGGACCCGGCGCCCGGCTCGGCCCAGTTCTCGGGCTGCGATAAGACCGGACAATCCGGCTCCGATGACAAGCGCGCGTTTGTCCGGATTGGGCCCGGCGGGCGTGGGGTGACTCACGACACCGACACTATCTGGAACAACTTGGCTGGACCGGTTGGCGTCATTCCACGATACGGGAATAGTGGTTGCCATGGCCCGCATTCTCGTCACCGAAACCATCGCCAACGCTGGACTCGACCTCCTTCGGTCCCAAGGCCACGAGGTCGACGTACGTGTCGGCCTCGACGCCGAGGGCGTCAACGATGCCATCGTCGGTGCGCACGCCCTCATCATCCGTTCAGCGACGACGGTGACCGAGGAAATGCTCGACGCCGGTGCCGACCTGATGGTTGTTGGTCGGGCGGGAATCGGTCTCGACAACGTCGATGTCGAAGCCGCAACCAAGCGGGGTGTGATGGTGGCCAACGCTCCGCAGTCAAACATCATCTCGACTGCTGAGCAGACGATGACGCTCATCATGGCCCAGGCTCGCAACACCGCCGCCGCCGATGCTGCCCTTCGCGCCGGTCGCTGGGAGCGCTCCAAATGGACCGGCACCGAATTGCACGGCAAGACACTCGGCATCCTCGGCCTCGGCCGAGTCGGTGCGTTGGTTGCACAGCGTGCCCAAGCCTTCGGTATGAAGCTCGTTGGGTACGACCCGTATGTGTCGGCCGACCGAGCCAAGCAACTCGGTATCGAAGCCATGACGCTCGATGAGCTCGCCGAGCAAGCCGACGTCGTCACAGTGCACGTCGTGAAAACACCAGACACCGTTGGCCTCATCGGCGACGACTTCCTCAGCAAGGCGAAAGAGGGGGTCCGAATCATCAACGTCGCGCGCGGCGGCGTGGTCGACGAAGACGCACTGGTCCGAGGGCTCGAGAGTGGGAAGGTCGGGGGAGCTGGGCTCGACGTCTTCGCCTCCGAGCCTCTTGGCGAGTCACCGCTGCTCGCCTTCGACAACGTCGTGGTCACACCGCACCTCGGCGCATCGACCCATGAGGCTCAGCTCAAAGCCGGCGTGACAATCGCCGAGCAGGTTGGTCTTGCCCTTGCCGGAGACTTTGTTCCCTTTGCCGTCAACGTCGATGCTGCAGAGGTCGCCGAGATCGTTCGGCCCTTCTTGCCGCTCGCGGAGCAACTCGGCGCCACCGTGGGATCACTGCTCGATGAAGTGCCCTCCAGTCTGAAGGTGAGTTTCGAGGGCGAGATCGGTGGCTACGACAACGGGCTGGCCAGCTTGTCTGCGCTGAAGGGCTTCATGAGTGTGCTGGTTGACGACCCCGTGTCGTTCGTGAACGTCAACAGTCTTCTGACCGAACGAGACGTCGATGTCGAAGTGATCGCGTCCTCAACAAGCCAGGACTACATCAACCGCCTGTGCATCAGCGCAGGCGGTCGAACCGTGGCTGCGACGCTCATGGGCATGCGCAACGAAGCCCGCCTCGTCGAGATCGACGGTCACGATCTCGATCTTCCGCCGAGCGATCACATGCTCATCGTGCGCAACGATGATCGCCCCGGCATGATCGGCATTGTTGGTACTGTCCTCGGCGATGCAGGCATCAACGTCGACGACATGGACGTCGGCCGTTCGTCAGAGAAGGGTTCCGCCATCATGGTGATTGCCACCCGGCAACAAGTCGCACCAGAAACCGTCGAGCAGCTTCGCGCCACCGAAGGGATTGCCTCGGTCGATCGCATCGGACTGTCGTGACCGACTTCGATCGAATCCGCGTGCTTTGGCCCGACCACCTCGGGATCGCCAGGGGCAAATACCTTCCGGCTCGTCTTGCAGAGAAGGGCACAGGCCATGCTGTTGCGGTCTTCAGCCTCGGGTACGACCGCTCGTTTGGGCCTGCCCCGGGTTCGTTTGTCGATGCTGGCATTCCCGATCTGCACGCCACGATGGACCCCGACACGTTGCGTCAGGGGTGGGACGATGACCGCACGGGTCTTGCTGTTGCCGATCTCTCGATGCGCGGCGAGCCGTATACGTTTGCTCCCCGCTTCGCCTTGAAGAAGGCAATCGCTGAGTGGGAGGGGCTCGGGTATCGCCCCAAGGTCGGCATCGAACTCGAAGGCTACGTACTCGAGCCAGATGGCGATGGCGGCTGGAAGCCGTGGGACACGCCCGGCTCCTATGTCTACGGCACGGGCCCGCTCGTCGATCCAGTGGGACTGCTCGACGACATCACCCGCACGGCTGAAGCGTCCGGACTGCCGGTCGAGTCGATCAACGCTGAGTTCGACAATGCGCAGTTCGAGATGACACTCGAATACGACGATGCTCTGAAGGCCGCCGACGATGCGTTCTTGTTCCGGCTGATGGCCCGGGAACGAGCAATGGCCCACGGCCTTCGTATGACCTTCCTGGGCCAACCGATCGATGAGCTCAGCGGCACCGGCGTTCACGTCAACTTTTCGTTTCTTGATAGCGATGGCGTCAACCCCTTGTCCGACGAAACGGCGGACGATGGATTGTCCCAGTTGGCTGGACAGTGCTTGGCCGGGCTGTGCGAACACCACCAGGGGATGACCGCCCTCCTGGCCCCGACCGTCAACGCGTATCGCCGCCTGAACCTCGGTGGATTCGCCGGGGTGCGGGCCAACTGGGGGTATGACCACCGTGTGGTTGGTAACCGCGTCCCGCCTCCGCGCGGCCAGGGCACTCGGCTCGAGAATCGCACCGCGGACGGGTCGGCAAACATTCACACCGCAGTTGCCGCTGTGCTCCAGGCGGCTCGCCTCGGTGTCATCGATGGTCTCGACCGGCCAGCCCCTGAGACGGGCGATGGTTTCGAGAACCCGTCAACCGATGTGGTGTCGGCCGACTCGCTTCTGGGCGCCTTGTCCGATCTCGAGGCTGACGCAGCCTTTTGCACAGCTCTCGGGCAGGACCTTGTCGACAACTTCGTGTTCGTGAAGAACATGGAGTGGGAGCGATTCGTCGAGGCGACACCCGATTGGGCTGATCGCGACCCGACGATGATCACGCCGTGGGAGCTCTCGGAGTATCTGCCGTACCACTAACCCGCCGCCGGCCGCTCGGGTGGGCTCACTGACGGTGGTTCGCTCGAGGGGTGGTCCGTGAGCTTCAGCGCTGCTTCCATGAGGATGGCCACAGCAATGCCAACGCGAAACCGAGCGCTGCCCCGAGGGACAGCCACCCGGTTTCGGAGGCGATGGTGTGCCGATCGGGCCGTTGCATGGCCCTATGGTGGATCAGTTGTTGAACGACAGCCAGCCGATGGTGCTGAGATCGTCGAGGTTGGAGGCAAGCACGCCATCGTGGGAGAGCGTCAGCAGCTGATCGCCAACGACAACCGTGCGCTGGATCTCCGATGCGTAGCTCCAGCAGTACTCCACGTCGTCCCGGCTGACGTCGTCTGAATCCTCTGGGGCCGGCACCGGCGCTGGAGCTTCCTCTGGTTCAGCGAAGGACGCTTCGGCGTCGAAGGCTTCTTCCTCGACCGCTGGCTCGTCCTCGACTGTCTCGGCGACCGCGTCTGCCTCGGCGGCCTCCTCCTCGACGACTGGCTCTTCGGAGATCTCTTCCGGCGCTTCATCGATTGCGTCGGGAGCATCGTTGACTACTTCTTCTTCTTCGTTGTTGTTGGCCGCTGGTTCGGGGCCATCGACGTCGAACACGAGCTCCTCGGTGTAGCCGTCGGGGCCCTCGCAGCCTCGGAACGCCGGGTGAGTGACCTGTCCGATTTCGGTGAGCGTGCCGTCTTCGCCAACACGCACCGCCACAACAGAAGCACCGTTGTCTTCGGAGCCGGTCTCTTCGTCCCAGTTCCACCACGAGATCGGCACGTACGCCGTGCGGGTCTCGGCCCAGTAGGTGAAGGCCTTCTTGTCCCAGTCGATGGGGCTGTAGGTGTTCTCGCCGAGCGACAGCTGATGGTCGCGGGTCGGATTCGTCAGATCGCTCACATTGAAGGCCGAGACTTGAGCACCCGTCGTGGCACCCTCGTCGGTTGCATCTTGGCCGATGCCGAGGATCAGGCCCTCGTCGATCGGGTGCAGATAGGTCGAGAAGCCGGGAATCTTGAGTTCGCCGAGCACGGTCGGCTCGGTTGGCTCGCTGAGGTCGACGGTGTAGAGCGGGTCGACCTGGCGGAAGGTCACCACGTAGGCCGTCGTGCCAATGAACCGAACGGCGAAGATCTGTTCGCCTTCGCCCAGTCCACCGACCTGGCCGACGGTTTCGAGTGTCTCGTTGTTCTCGCTCAAGACGGTGACAAAGCTCTCGCTGTTGGACGTATCGCCCCACGGTGATCCGTCGGTGGTGGCGACACGAAGGAAGCCATCGAACTCCGACATCGAGAACTGGTTGAGAAGGTGACCGCGAACCGAACCGGTTGCCTTGTAGGTGGCGGTGGCCGGGTCAGAGATGTCGAAGGTGTGGATCTGGGTGACGTACTCGTCTGACCCCTCGATCGCGTCGCCTGTTTCTGGATCCCATTCGGGCCACTTCGTGGTGGCCACGGCGAGCCGATCAGTCGAGGCGTAAATGGTCTGACCGTCGGTGAGAACGGCGAGGCTGTCGGTGAGGGAAAGGCCCTCGTCGAGATCGATCGTCAGCAGGGCAAGGGTGCCGAAGCCGCCGAACTCACCTGGGATGTGCATGCGGTCGCACTCAACGATCTGACCTGATTCGAGCACGTCGTCGTTGCTGTCGAGAAGTCGGTAGCTCGGGAGCCATTGCTCGATCGTCGAGTTCTCGATGATGCTGCGGTTAGCGGCTTCAGCGGCATCTTCCGCTGCCGGATTCGATGGGAAAACAAACGGGAAGCGCTCCTGGGTGGCTGACAGAACGATACGGGCGGTGCCGTCGACATCCCTGGCCGAGAGGTAGTTGCCCTCGAACTCGAGCGAACGGACGATCTCTCCCTCAGCCAGGTTGATCTCGACGATTCGGGTGATCGGCATGCCGCCGGGGTAGGAATAGTCGGACAGCCCATCGCTTTCAGCAAGCGGCGAGTCGGTCCAACCGTTCGACATCACGAGCGCAGTGTCGCCATCGAGGAAGAGCTCGCCAGCCCAGACATCACCGGGGAGGGCAATCGAGTTGTCGAGCGTCGGACCATCATCACTCAGGCCAATGATTCGAAGTTCTTGACCGGTGACCGTCACAAGGCGCTCACCGTCGGTCTTCACCAGGTCGGGCTCGTCAACGTCGATCTCTTGGTTGTTGGTTCTCGAGAAGTCGTCGCCTCCGCCGCTTTCAGCTGCGTCGGAGTCGTCGCCTGACGTTGCGAACGAGTCGCTGGCAGCGTCAGCGTCAAACGACGCCTCGTCGTCTTCCATGGCTTCTTCTGCCTCGAGTGCTGCCGGGCCACCCCAGTAGCCGCCCTGTCCGAAGCCGTGGGGCCCGACTCGTTCGGTGCCGGCATCAACGAGCTGGCCGAGCAACGCATCACAGTTGTCAAAGGTCGAAAGTGGCCCAGAGGTGAGGGCGATGTCGGAGCCGGAGATGTCGGTCGATCCGGGCCCCTCTGCTTCGGGATCGCCCGAGACGCAGGCCGTGGCGAGCATCGACAGGGCGATGCCGACAGGTGTGAGTCGGCGAAGGAACGTGCTGCGGCGACGGCCCGTTGCGGCAGGGACGTGAACCGCTTGGCCGGTTGCTTGAGTTTGGGATGTTCCCGACATTTGGGACGTTGCTGGGCGCTGCGATGTCATGATGCCTCCGACGAACCATCGGCGCCGCTGGTTCCCGTCGCCTGATCTGTCATCGTTTCGTCACATTCGAGGTCGTGTCGTGAACAACAAGAACGCAGAAGATCCCAAGCTTCAAGGGTCGAGCCCAGTATCGCCCGCCACATCGCCGCGAGTTGTGGTCGTTACGGGCGGAGCGTCCGGAATGGGGGCTGCGTCTGCCCAGCTGTTCGCCTCTTTGGGCGACCATGTGACCGTGGTCGATCGCGATGGCGATGGAGCCACGGCGATCGCCGAAGAGATCGGTGGTGCTGCCGCTGTTGGCGATGTGAGCCAATCGCCGTTTTGTCAGTCAACCATCGATGGCGTTGTTGCTCAGCACGGGCGGATCGATGTGGTCGTGAACGCGGCCGGCGTCATCTACCGGGGGAGTGGCGAGCACACCGACGATGCATCGTGGGCCCGTGTGATGGCGGTCAATGTCGACGGCGTCTTCTTCATGTGTCGGGCCGCCCTGTCGCACATGGTTCCTGCCGGGGGTGGAGCCATCGTCAACTTCGGTTCGATCTGGGGTGGGATCGGTTCCGCGGGCGTGGCTGCCTACTGCGCGTCGAAGGGAGCGGTGCATCAGCTCACCCGGGCCATGGCGCTCGATCACGCGACGGATGGGGTGCGAATCAATGCGGTTGCTCCGGGCGAAGTCGACACGCCGATGCTGTCATCTGGTCGAGCCTCCAGACCCTCAGCCGATGATCTACAGGCGCTCGCCGACGCCACCATCCCAATGAAGCGACTGGCTCAACCCGAAGAGATCGCTCGCGTCGTCGTGTTTCTTGCGTCTGACGAAGCCAGCTACATGACGGGTGCGATCGTCCCCGTCGACGCCGGCTACACCGCCCAATAGCTGCGCCCGGCTGGCGTCACCGGTGCGCCGCCGCTGCGGGCCTAGCGTTGCTTCGCTCCGCTAGCCAGTCCTCGCCTGCGTCGCCCCTCTGCCCCCAACCTCGAGTCGGGTCGCCAGCGTGGCGAGGGACGAGCCAGCCTCGAGCGCGTTACTTGATCGCGAGTAGCGGTCTGCGGAGCAGACCCAATGTGATTGCGTCCGCGTTGCGAGGGACGAGCCAGCGCCGAGCGTGAGAGCCGATCGCGAGTAGCGGCTCGGCGAAGCCGACGCCCAATGCGATAGGCCTCCGTGGCGAACGGCCCGCCCGGAGGGCAGTGGTTGGCTTAGGCGCGGTAGGCGGGTCGGGAGGTCTCGAACTCGCCGATGGTGTCGACGTGACGCAGGGTGATGCCGATGTCGTCGAGTCCTTCGAGGAAGCGCTCGCGGGTTGCGTCGTCGAGTGGGAATGGCTCAGCGATGTCGAGTGCTGGTACCTCGAGCAAGCGACGGTCGACGTCGATCGTGAACTCGAGCGAGGGGTTGTCTTGCACGGCGTCCATCAGGGTGCGGCTGAGCTCGGCCGATACGACGACGGGAACCAGGCCGTTCTTTGTCGAGTTGTTGCGGAAGATGTCGCCAAAGCGTGGCGACACGACGGCCTTGAAGCCGTACTGCTGGATCGCCCACACCGCATGCTCTCGTGATGAGCCGACGCCGAAGTTTGGCCCGCCGAGAAGCACGGTCGCGGCAGAGAATCGCTCGTCGTTGAGGACAAACGCAGGGTCGTCTCGCCATTCGGAAAACAGACCCTTCTCGAAACCGGTGCGCTCGACCTGCTTGAGCCAGTCGCTCGGGATGATCTGGTCGGTG
This sequence comes from uncultured Acidimicrobiales bacterium, assembly GCA_937976305.1. Lineage (GTDB taxonomy): Bacteria > Actinomycetota > Acidimicrobiia > Acidimicrobiales > SZUA-35 > CALEWY01. The sequence continues at coordinate 27,052 of CALJSB010000063.1, read as the reverse complement.
TCGACATCTGATCGGTCGAGCGGGACGCCAGTTCCGGTGATGATTCGTACTGCTTCCATGCTGAATTTCCTGACTCGATGAGCGAAAGAGCTCGGTTCTGGAGGCCGATACCGGCTGAAACGCCGGTGGGAGACTCCAGAACGGGTGTGGGGTGGTTCGAACGGGTTAGGGGAGGTCGTTGGGGGTGGCGAGGTGGCCGGCGATGGCGGTGGCGGCCGCAATCTCTGGCGAGACGAGGTGGGTGCGGCCGCCGCGGCCCTGGCGGCCTTCGAAGTTGCGGTTGCTGGTTGATGCGCTGCGTTCGCCGGGGGCCAGCTTGTCGGGGTTCATGGCGAGGCACATCGAACACCCTGGCTCGCGCCAGTCAAATCCGGCCGCGGTGAAGATCTCGCTGAGGCCCTCGGCCTCAGCCTGCTCCTTCACTGCGAACGACCCTGGTACGACCAGGGTCCGCATGCCCTCGGCAACCGTGCGACCTTCGGCGACGGCCGCTGCGGCTCGTAGGTCTTCAATGCGACTGTTTGTGCACGAGCCGATGAAGACGGTGTCGACCGGAATTTCACCAAACGGGGTGCCGGCCTCAAGGCCCATGTAGTCGAGGGCGCGAGCTGCCGCATCGGCTTCGGCCGGGTCGTCGAACGAGGAGGGATCGGGGACCGTGCCTGCGATCGGGGCGACTTGGCCCGGGTTCGTTCCCCACGAAACGTGCGGGACGATGTCGACAGCATCGATGATCACTTCGCTGTCGAACGTCGCGCCGTCGTCGGTGACGAGTGTCTTCCAATCTGCAACCGCTGCTTCCCAATCGTCGCCGCTCGGGGCACCCGAGCGGCCGGCGAGATACTCGAAGGTGGTTTCGTCGGGAGCGATCATCCCGGCCTTGGCGCCAGCCTCGATCGACATGTTGCAGACCGTCATGCGGCCCTCCATCGAGAGGCCCCGGATCGCCTCACCCCGGTACTCGATCACGTGGCCAATGCCTCCGCCGGTGCCGATGCGTCCGATGATGGCGAGGATGACGTCCTTGGCCGTCGAGCCCTCGGGGAGCGTGCCCTCGATGGTGACGGCCATCGACTTGGGCCGCACCTGGGGCAGCGTCTGAGTGGCCAGCACGTGCTCGACTTCGCTGGTGCCGATACCAAATGCGAGCGCGCCGAAGGCACCATGTGTTGCGGTGTGGCTGTCGCCGCACACCACGGTCATCCCCGGCTGAGTCAGCCCTTGCTCGGGGCCGATGACGTGCACGATGCCTTGGCCGGGGCTGCCCATCTCGTGGTTCGTGATACCGAACTCGGCGGTGTTGTTGCGCAGCGTCTGAATCTGCTTGGCACTGATCGGATCGGCAATGGGCTGATCGATGTCGGCTGTGGGGACATTGTGGTCCTCGGTGGCAAGGGTGAGGTCGGGACGTCGAACCTTCCGACCGTTCAAACGCAGTCCGTCAAAGGCCTGGGGTGACGTCACTTCGTGGACGAGGTGGAGATCGATGTAGAGAAGGTCGGGGTCCGCTCCGCCACCATCGACGACGAGATGTCGCTCCCACAGCTTGTCGGCCAGTGTCTTTGGTGTGCTCATGTCAGCTCCCTGTGGCAATCGAGATGGTGCCTCTGCCGACACCCGCTCTTGACTGTCTCAATATTTGAGACAACAATCTCAACCCGTGAACGACAGGGTAAGCAGTGTTGGCGTCATCGACAAGTCGATGGCTGTGCTCGACGCCGTTGCTGCGGGATCGACGTCGCTGTCTGAGCTCGTTGAGGCCACCGGGCTGAATCGGGCCACGGTCCATCGGCTCGCCGTAGCGCTGGTCGGCCACGGCATGCTCCGTCGGGACGCCGAGAGCCGCTTTCTGCTCGGCTACCGACTGTGGTCTCTGGGCCAACTCGTCGGCGGGGCAGCTGATCTCGCAGCATCGGCCCAACCGATTCTGAATGAGCTGAGGGACCTGACGGGAGAGAGTGCTCAACTGTTCGTGAGTGACGGAGCAGAGCGGTTGTGCATTGCCGTGGCTGAGTCTGGGCACGGCCTCCGGACCATCGTGGCCATTGGCTCCCGACTCCCGCTCGACCTCGGATCAGGCGGTGCTGCGCTTCGGGGCGAACCCAGCTCGGAGGGTTGGGTCGCCTCGGTGGGCGAGCGAGAAGCCGGCGTTGCGTCGGTGAGTGCGAAGGTCCACGGCCCGAGCGGCGAGATCCTTGCCGCAATCTCGGTGAGCGGCCCGATTGATCGGCTGTCCACTGATCCCGGTGGACGACATGGGCCCGACGTCGTGCAGGCAGCCAACCAACTCGCATCGGTGCTCAGTCGCGGCGATGGGACTACCCCGTGAACCAACCCCCGTCGGGGTGGATCAACTCGCCCGTCACGTAGCTGGCATCTTCGCTGGCCAAGAAGAGAGCCACGCTCGCAATCTCCGAAGGCTCGCCCTTCCGCCCCATCGGTGTCTTGGCGATGATCATGTTGTGGAACTCGTCAACTTCGCTGAAAGCCGCTGTCATGTTGGTCTCGATGAAGCCAGGTCCGATCGAGTTCACCCGGATGCCGAGAGGGGCGAGCGTCTGTGACGCGTTCTTCGTGAGCATCCAGACGCCTGCTTTCGACACGGGATAGCTGGGGGCACCCCAGAGCGGATCTCGAGCCGCGATCGAGGCGATGGTGACGATCGAACCCGGACGCTTCTGATCGACCATCACTGCGGCGGTCGCTTGGATAGCGAGCAGCGTGCCGGTGAGGTTCACGTCGAGGACTCGACGCCAGTGGTCGATGTCGAGCTCGGTGATCGACGCCGCAGGGTTGACGGCGCTCGCCTCGGCGGCCTGCGCCATGCGCTTGAGGTTGCCCTCGATGTCGCCCGAGGTGTACTCGGCGCTACTCACACCGGCTGCCGTGACGACGACGTCGATCTGGCCGTAACTCTCGACCGCTGCTGCGGCCATGGCGTGATTGGCCTCGGGACTCGCCGCTTCGAGTTCGATGAACGATGCCGTGCCGCCAGCGTCGTTGATTGCTGCTGCCGCAGCCTCACCCGGTTCGGTGAGGAGGTCCGCGATGAGAATCTTGGCCCCCTCGGCGCTGAACCGCTCGGCGCAGGCCCGGCCAATGCCGTTGCTCCCGCCGGTGATGATTGCGACCTTGTCTTGGAGTCTGCCAGTCATGGTGGGAACGTAGTGGGGGAGCGGCGCAAGCTCGAATCGAAGAGGCTGCGGGCCCTTCTGAGCGCACGGCCTACGATCGACGCGTGGACAACGTTCTGGTGATCATGAGTGATGAGCATCAACGCCGAGCTCTTGGTTCTGCCGGCCACCCCATTGCTCAAACTCCCAACCTGGATGCTCTCGCCGCATCGGGCACGCGGTTCACGAACTGTTGGACGCCATCGCCGATCTGCGTGCCGGCGCGAGCGAGCGTGGCCACCGGCCGGTGGGTGCACGAGGTCGGCTCGTGGGACTCCGCCCAGGCCTACGCCGGCGAACCGACCGGTTGGGCTCATGCCATGGCCGAAGCCGGACACGACGTTGCCTCGTTCGGCAAGCTTCATCACCGAAGCGGAGCCGACGATGATGGCTTCACCGAGCGTCATTTGCCGATGTTCATCGTCGGCGGCACCGGTTGGCTGCAGGGCTTACCTCGACGTGAACCGATTCCCTACGACGAAGCCCACGAGCTTGCCAGCGACGTTGGGGTCGGCGAGACGACCTATACCCGGTACGACCGCCGCGTCACCGAGGCTGCGTGTGAGTGGCTCGGGTCCCCTGACCGCACCGCGGCGCCGTGGACGGCGTTCGTCTCGCTGGTCGCACCGCACTATCCGCTCTCAGCTCCTGAGGAGTTTGCTGCGCTGTATCCGCTCGACGAGATACCGCCGCCCGAGATCGAACCGCTCGAGCACACCCATGTTGCTGTTCGAGCAATGCAGTCCTTCTTCAACTACGACGACTATTTCGATGACGCCTCGAGAACCCAGGCCCGAGCGGCGTACTTCGCATTGTGCTCGTACATGGATCACAACGTCGGACTCGTCCTGGCGGCGCTCGACGCGAGCGGCCAGCGTGACAACACTCGAATCATCTACACATCGGACCATGGTGAGCTGCTCGGGAACCGGGGTTTGTGGTGCAAGTCGTTTCTCTACGAAGACTCCGTTGCGGTGCCGATGGTCGTGAGCGGTCCGGGCGTCCCGGCTGGGCGAACCGTCGAAGCCAACGTCAACCTTGTCGACATCGCAGCAACCGTGACCGAGACGGTCGGTGCGGCCAGTTCGACCTCGAGTGAGTCGCTCGTTCATCGGGCTCTTCACCCAGAGAGCGACCGGCCCGCGTTCAGTGAGTACCACGACGGCGGCTCGATCACCGGCAGCTTTGCGATTGGGTCGGGGGAGTGGAAGTACATCCACCACCAGGACTACGCACCCGAGCTGTACAACCTGGCCGAAGACCCTGACGAGCTCATCGACCTCGGTGGATCCTCACGAGTAGCCGCCGAACGGGCTGCCCTTGCCAAGACGCTCAACGACCTCGTCGACACGACGGCGGCCAACAACGCAGCCTTCGCCAGTCAGATCGCCCTCATCGACCAACACGGCGGTCGAGATGCTCTCGCCAACGCCTTCCGCTTCAACCACACCCCCATCCCCGATTGAGAAAGAACCGCCAGCGGAGCCAGGTCGCCCGCTGAGCGGTCGGTCCCTACACTGCCCCGATGGGCGTTGCTGTTCCGTTTCCGACCGAATTGCCTCCTGGTTACGAGTGGCTCGACGACGAGCCGGCGTTCGACCCAGCTGCTCATCTGCAGCTCGAGGCCCCGTCCGACATCGTCATGTTGGCCGACCTGGGCTACGAGGCTGATGAGATCGCGACCAAGGCAACCCCGGTCGCGGCATCGAGTCCTTTTCGGGTGTTGAGTGACGAAGGGGCAGCCGTGATGCTTGATCGGGCCAGACGACTTCGCGAGTTCATCGTGCCCGGAGGTGTGCGCATCGAGAACATCGTTCGCGGCGGGTGCTACCGATCGAAGTGGTTGCGAGATCTGTGTCTGAGCCCTGACGTCACGGCCCATCTCGAGGCGATTTACGGCATCGAGATTGCACCGCACCCGATGCCGGTGCACCTCGGTCACATGAACTTCGAACCAAGCAAGATCGACAACGCGATCGACAAATGGCACCACGACACGCTTCCGCTCGACTTTGTGATGACGGTGACTGATCCGGCGATGGTCGATGGCGGGCGTTTCGAGTACTTCCTGGGTACCAAGCAAGAAGCAGCCGAGTTGGCAGCAAACGATCAGACCCCGCCCCCCGAACGCACGGTTGCTCCCGACTTCGATGGTCCGGGCTACGCCATTGCCCTGCACGGCGACATGGTCGTGCACCGGGCTGGCCCGCTGTTCTCGTTGAACGAACGAATCTCGATGGTGAACGGCTACGTCGCCCTCGACACGTCGGTCGATGAACAGAGCCGCTCTGGCGACCTGATCAATGTCGATGACCCGAACGTGCTCTTCACCGAGTGGGCCAAGATGGCGGCCTGGCGCTCACACAGTCGGCTCGGCACGCTGATCGACCAGCTCCCCTTCACCGACGACAAAGACGCGGTCATCACCGAACTGCAAGCGGCGATCGCCGACACACAGCAAGCCATCACCGACATGCAAGCCGGTGAACACGATCTCGCTCACTATGGCGGCTGACCCACCGTTCTCATCAACTGGCAGATTCCTGCATGTATGTCGTGCGAAAATCTGCCAATTCCGGCGGGCGGCTAGATGAGTTCTCGGCCGGTGCGGGCTCGCACCGCGTTGCGAACTGGGGTCCGCACCCGTTCGACGGCGAGGTAGAAGACCGGAAACGCAACGAGGACCAAAATGGTCGAGCTCACCAGGCCGCCGATGAGCGTGAAGCTCAGCGATTCGAAGAACGGGTCGGCCAGGGCGAGGGGCAACAGGCCGGCCACCGTGGTGATCGTCGTGGCCACCAATGGGCGGAATCGCCGAGTGACGGCTTGTCCGATGGCTTCGCCGGGCCGCAATCCCTCGCGCCTCGCCTGGTTGGCAGCATCGACCAGCAGGATCGAGTTGTTGACAACAACACCGATCAAGGCGATGAAGCCCACCGTGACGAGGAAGCTGATCGGGTTGTTGGTCGCGGACAGGATGGCGAAGACTCCGAAGAAGCTAAACGGAATGGCCAGGAAGATCAGTAGCGGTTGCACGATCGAGCGGAACTGAATCACCAGGAGCAAGAACATCAACCCCAAAGCAATGAGCAGAGCCGAGAAGAGCGAAGCGAAGTCTTCCTGGTTGTCAGACTCGAGGCCGTAGTCAAAGGCGATGGCATCGGCATCGAGGCCTCGGGCCTCGAGCTCGTCGGCGCCGAACAGGTCGCCCACCAAGAGCTCGGTTGCGTCGAGGTTGTTGGTGAGATCGTCGCTCGAGAAGGCGGCACGTACCTCGATCTGGCGGACGCCGTCGTTTCGGAAGACTTGGTCTTCTGTTGACACGATGGCATCGACGATGGTGGTGGGATCTCCGCCTGACTTGTCGAGCTCGGTGCCAATCAGCGCGTCTCGCAGCTCGGCGGCGAGCGACTGGGCATCGGCAACTGTGCTGTCGTCGACGGCGATCTGGGCTGCGAACGGGAACTCTTCAACCGGCGGGCCGTTCTCGAGCGGGCGAATGTCGATACGCATGCCGCTGAGTTCGTCCATCTGGGCTTGCATCTGATCGACGTAGTCGGGCGCAGTGGTCGACCGGTCGTTGAACGGAACGAGGTCGACGATCGCAATCATCTGTCGCTCGGTGCCCGTGAGGTATTGAGAACGAATCAAATCGTCGCCGAGGGTGTCGAGAACAATCGCGTCAACGTCTTTGGTGAGCGCTTGGGCCTCTTCGAGCGTGGTACCCGGTTCGAAGTCGACGTTCACAAACAGCGCGTTCGCGTCGTCACCGGGAGGAAAGATGTTGAAGCCGAGGGTGGCGGCGATTTGGAACGACGAGAAGATCACCCCGAGTGAGGCGGCAACAATGCCCAAGCCGACCGCCAGCCCTTTGAAACCGTGGCTCGACGGGTATTCAGCCAAGCGGCCGAGCCCGCTGGCGATGGCCGCCTCGGCCCGCACGATCGGGCCGGGTTCGCCGGAGCCTTGAAGCAGCACGGGCTTGGCCACTGCCGGAATGAAGATGACCGAAGCCAGAAACGAGATGACCAGCGTGATGATCACCGTGGCGGGGATCGAGCGGATGAACTCACCGATGATGCCCGGGACGAACAGCATCGGTGTGAAGACCAAGACGGTAGTGAGGGTTCCGGCGAGCGAAGCTGACCCGACACGGTCAATCGCCGTGCGAACCACGCCGATCGGGTCGTCACTCTCCTTCCGGTTGGCGTCGATTGATTCGCCGATCACGATGGCGTCGTCTACCAGCAGACCGAGGGTCAGGATCAAGCCAAACAACGTGATGGTGTTGAGCGAGTAGCCGAAGAACCACAGTGCAGCGAGAGCGGCGAGCACGACGGTGGCCATGAATCCGGCGGCAACGAATGAAACTCGCCACCCGATGAGGAGGAAACTGACGATGGCGACCGCGATGAGGCCGGTAAGAAGATTGCTCGACAGGTTGGAGATCTGCGCCTTGATGTCGGTTGCAAAGTCGGCGGTGACAGCGGCGTCGAAGCCGTCGTCGAGCACGTCGGTGGTGTCGACGAGGCCGTTGAGCCGATCAGAAAAGCCAATGATGTCGAGGTCGCTGTCTTCGGTGCGGACAACACCGATCGCGATGGCATCGGTGTAGGCGTCTGTTTCGGCGAACGCCACTCGGACAAATCGAGTTTGGCGCACTTCTTCGACACCGGTGGCCGGGTTGACTCCCTCGGTCAGCAGGTTGCGAACTTCGGCTGTTTGGATCGATCCGTCATTCTCGAGCTCAACAGCGAGCTTGGCCGCCTGGGCCTCGAGATCCTCCGCTGTGGCGCCGTCGGGCCCCGTCAAGCTGATGAGGACGTCGTAGACATCGAGAAACTTCGCGGCATCGACGGTGCGCACTTCGGCACTGGCTTCGCCAGGAAGAGAAACCTCGGTGGTGACGTCGCTCAGCAGCTCAGCGCCCTCCTCCGATGAAAATGTGTCTTCGAACTCGACGATCACGGCGAACGCATTGCCCAGGGCGATCGACTGAACACTTGCCACACCGTCGACTTCGCCGTATCGATCGGCCAGCGGCTGCGTGACGTCTTGATCGACGGTTTCTTCGTTGTCCACGAAGTAGGTGCCGTCGACCACCACGATGGGCACGTTGATCGGCGGAAATCCCTCACGGCCGAGGCCGCCAAAGAAGGCGACGAGTCCCAAGCCGAGAACGGCCGCCCAGACCGCGAGCGTCGCAGGCCAGTGACGAGCGGCCGCAACAGCAAGAGCGGTGACGGGCGCCCTACGGGACGGCTTTTCGGACGTGGTCTTGTTCATGGCTGGGTTCCTGCGAACAGTTTGGCCAAGAGAGACCCTCGCTCGTAGAACAGGCACGAACCAGGACGCTCATGGGGCGATCCAAACGTCACACTACGACGCAGCAACCGGCGGAGGTGTGTCAGCGACGCCGGTAAAACGTCACGTCTGTTTGATCAGGAATCGATGGCGACGACGGTGACGTTGAGCGTGCCGCCGGGAGCCTCGTAGCCAACGGTGTCGTCGACCTTGGCCCCCAGAAGTGCCTGCCCGAGCGGTGAGCCAGGAGACATGACCGTGACACCCTCGCGCCGCTCTTCGATCGAGCCGATCAGAAACTTCTCGATGTCGTCATCGCCCTCGTAGCGGATGGACACGACGCAGCCCTTGGTGACTTCGTCGAGTCCACTGGGGACCTCGACGATGGTGGCATCAAGCAGCAACGCACCGAGCTGAGCGATGCGCCCCTCCATCTTTCCCTGCTCTTCTTTCGCCGCGTGGTAATCGCCATTTTCGGAGAGATCGCCGAGCTCGCGAGCCGTTTCGATCTTCTTGGCGATCTCGATCCGGCCGCGGGTAGTGAGGTCGTCGTATTCGCCCTGCAAGCGATCGAATGCCTCTTGGGAGAACTCTTGGTTGTCAGCCATCCCGACAGGCTAGAGATGTTGAACAGCAATCACCTTGCGCGCTTCAGCGCCGGCGAGTCGAGTAGCTGACTTGCGCCGCGACCACGACGCCGACGGCCCATGCGGCCACTGTCATCGGATCGGTGAAGCGATCACGAATGAAGACATCCTCGGTTGCTTCGAGGCCAGGCGATTCACCGAAGGTCAGCAGATAGTCGAACCGTTCGATGAAGAAGATCGTGGCCAAGAGGCCGATCAGGTAGATGATCACTGAAAGCGTTGCCCGGATTTCCGGATCGGCTCGAGTGCCACCGAGGCGCACGGCAATGGCGGTCAGGATTGCGAAGCCGATGGCGGTCCACGGCGAGACGAAGTGGCCCCGAGTCTCGAGTCCGTACCAGAGGACAGACCCGGCGAAGGACACGGCGATGCCGGCGATCGAGGCCGTCACCAAGTCAACCTTTTCGGCTGCCGGAGCAATCTTCAGCTTTTTCTTGCCCCTGCTCGAGGCGTTGAGCGGCGCGTAATCCTGTTCTGGACCGTCACTTGCAGCCTCGTGCCAACCTTCTGGCACGTTCTGCATCGAGAAGTCGAGTGCACTGTCAGTCATCGCATTCCATCCGTACGAGTTTCCTTCGTACTTCGGTTATTCGACGCGTCTTGGCCAGCGCTTGAGAAGTTTGTGACTCTGAGTTGGGATGCCAGATCAGTGGCGACCCGACACTCGGGTCGCGGTATCGTGGCGCCTTCATCAACAGGAGACAACGTGGCATATCGAATCGGCGTAGTGGGAGGCGACGGCATCGGACCCGAGGTGGTCGCCGAAGGACTCAAAGCGGTCAACGCTGCCGGGGTCGAACTCGACACGGTTTCCTACGATCTTGGAGGCGCTCGCTATCTGCGAGACGAGACCGTGCTGCCCGATTCCGTGCTTGAGGAATGGCGGGGCCTCGATGCCATCTATGTGGGCGCGGTGGGTGCGCCAGGCGTGCCGCCGGGGGTGATCGAACGAGGGCTGCTCCTCAAGATGCGTTTTGAGCTGGATCTCTACATCAATCTGCGACCGTTCAAGCTCGATGCCAGCGACGCTGGGCCGGGCCACGACTTTGTGGTGATTCGGGAGAACACCGAAGGCACCTATGCCGGCGAGGGTGGTTTGCTCCGCAAGGGCACGCCGCACGAAGTCGCCACCCAAGGCTCGGTCAACACACGGCTGGGTGTGGAGCGCGCCGTTCGTTTCGGCTTTGAGTTGGCCGGCACCCGAAACAACCATCTCACCCTCGCCCACAAGACCAACGTGCTCAACTTCTCGGGCGACCTGTGGCAACGGGCGTTCAACGAGGTGGCCGAGGAGTACCCGAACGTCGAGACGGCGTACAACCACGTTGATGCCGCCTGCATCTACTTCGTGCAAGATCCGCAGCGTTACGACGTTGTTGTCACCGACAATCTCTTCGGCGACATCCTCACCGACCTCGGCGGCGCGGTGTCTGGCGGTATCGGCCTTGCCGCATCGGCAAACCTCAACCCCGACCGCACTGCACCGTCGATGTTCGAGCCTGTCCACGGCTCGGCCCCCGACATCGCGGGCGAGAACAAGGCCAACCCAATCGCTGCGATCTTGTCGGCGGCCATGATGCTCGAGTTCCTCGGAGCCGACCCGGCGGCGCCAGATGCCGATGCCGTCGACGCAGGTGCCCGAATCCGTGCCGCGTGCGATGCTTGTAGCGACATGACCGGTTCGACAACTGAGATCGGCGACGCCGTCTCGTCCAAGCTCTGAGGCAACATCATGACTGACCGTCCTGATCCATTCTCTGCACCATTCGGTTCGCTCTTCGGCGACTCGATGACCATCGCCGAACTGGCCGAAGGTGAGTACAACTACGGCGGATCGGCCCAACCGCTCGAGAACTTCTCGTTTCACCCGGCAACCCACGCACTGCATTACGGCAGCACCTGCTTCGAGGGCCTGAAGGCGCACCGTCAGAGCGATGGGACGCTGGCCATCTTCCGGCTCGACGATCACGTCGAGCGGATGCGACAGAGCATCGGCCGGCTGCGCATGCCGGTTCCCGAGTCTGACCTGATCCGGTCGCTGATCATTGATGCCGTCGAGGCCAACGCCGACTTCACACCGAACCCGCCGGGTTCGCTGTACATCCGGCCGACCTTCATCGGCACGGCCCCGAACATCGGTGCCGCTGCGGCACCGAGCGACTCGGGTTTGCTGTACGTGATCTGTAGTCCGGTGGGCGATTACTTCGCTGGTGGCATCCGCCCGCTGACGATCTACGTCGAAACCAAGGTGCCCCGAACCACGCCACAGTTCGGCATGGTCAAGAGCGGCGCCAACTACGTCATGGCCCTCGGACCAACCCTCGACGCGAAGCGCGATCACGGCGCCGACCAGGTGCTGTTCGCGACGGCGGACGACATCACCGAGACCGGAGCATCGAACTTCTTCCTGATCGACGACAACCGGCTCGTCACGCGCCAGCTCGACGAGTCGTTCCTGCACGGTGTGACCCGTGACTCCGTCATCAAGATTGCGGCCGACCTTGGCTACGAGATCGATGAGCGTCCACTCAGTCCAGCCGAACTCGCTGCTTGGACGGGCGAGGTCTTCTTGAGTGGCACAGCGGCGGTTGTGGCCCCCGTCGGCACCGTCATCGTCAACGATGCTCCGAACACTGTCGGCGACGGTCAGCCCGGACCAAATACGCTCAAGGTCAGAGAAGCACTTACGTCGCTCCTCACCGGTGACGCCGACGATCCCCACTCGTGGCGAACGCTCGTCACCGGCTGAAGGTCAAGCATGGACATCTCACGGGAGGCCGTTCGGAACCCGACATGGCCCGAATCGGTCGAGATCTTCGACACAACGCTGCGAGACGGATCGCAGTTCGAAGGCATCGCGCTCACGACAGACGACAAGCTGAAGATCGCTACCCAGCTCGACTACCTCGGTGTTCATTACATCGAGGGTGGCTGGCCAGGTTCGAATCCTCGCGACGACGCATTCTTTGAACGAGCAGCGGCGGGCGAGCTCGAACTCGAGAACTCGACGCTGGTCGCGTTCGGTTCGACCCGGCGACCAAAAGGCAAGGTCGACGACGACCCGACGCTGGCCAACCTGCTCCGGGCCCAGACCCCCGTGTGTTGCATCGTGGCGAAGAGCTGGGACTACCACGTGATCGAGGCGCTTCGGACGACGCTCGACGAAGGCATCGCGATGATCGCCGATTCGGTCAGCTACCTGGTGGCTGAGGGACGGCGGGTCTTTGTCGATTTCGAGCACTTCTTCGATGGCCACCGGCGGAACCCAGAGTTTGCGATGCGAGCGCTTGAAGCTGCTGCGGTGGCCGGGGCCGAAACACTCGTGTTGTGCGACACCAACGGCGGTTCGCTGCCTCATGATGTCGAGAGCACGACCCGGTCTGCGGTCGAGATGTTCCCCGAGTTGACCATCGGCATGCACACCCAGAACGACACCGGCTGCGCAGTCGCCAACGCCGTTGCCGGCGTGCGCGCCGGCTCCCGCCACGTGCAGGGAACGATCAACGGCTACGGCGAGCGCACTGGCAACTGCGACCTCACAACCTTCGTGCCGAACCTGAGCCTGAAGATGGGCGTGCGTACGCTTCCGCCCGGCGGCATCGAACGCCTCACGGCGGTGAGCCACCACGTCGCCGAACTCGTCAACCTGCCACCAAACGACGCGTTGCCCTATGTCGGGAAGTCGGCGTTTGCCCACAAGGCGGGCTTGCACACCTCCGCCATCGCACGAGCTCCCGATGCCTACGAACACGTCGACCCGAGCTTGGTCGGCAACGGCACCCGGTTCTTGGTCTCCGACCTGTCGGGCAAGGCAACGATCGAGCTCAAGATGAAGGAGCTCGGCCTCGATCTCGAGCCAGCACAGATGAAGTCGGTCCTCGATGAGCTGAAGGCGCTCGAGAATGCCGGCTATCACTTCGAGGCCGCTGATGCGTCGTTGCGCTTGCTGATGAAGCGAGCAACCGGCTGGCGCAATCCGTACTTCGCGCTTGAGTCGTTCCGAGTGATGGTTGAGCACCGGCCCGGCGAGAAGATGGCGCTGTCGGTCAACCCGCTTGGGCACTACGACGGTGTCGAGACCGAGGCAACGATCAAGCTGCTGTTACTCGACGCCGACGAGCCGGCCAACGAGGGCAAGGCGCAACGGGTTGTTGCCACCGGTGAAGGAAATGGCCCGGTCAACGCACTCGACGCAGCGTTCCGTCATGGTGTCGGCGATCGCTTTCCTGCGCTCGACGAGGTCGAACTCGTCGATTACAAAGTGCGCATCCTCGACTCGGCCGCTGGTACCGCAGCGGTCACCCGTGTGTTGATCGATGCCACAAACGGCGATGAGCGGTGGACCACCATCGGCGTGAGCGAGAACATCATCGAGGCCAGTTGGCAGGCATTGTCAGACTCGATCGTCTTCGCTCTCGAGGGAGCAGCCGGTCAACGTTGACGCCGGGAAGCACACTCACTGTTCTGTCATGGAATGTTGCGCTGCTGGAGCGCTCCGACCTCGCCCCGCAACTCTGGAGCATGGAGCAAACCGAGGCTGCGATCCGCGAGACCATCCTCGACATCAATCCCGATGTCGTTGTGTTTCAAGAATTGCCGAAGCTCGTCCCGTATATCGAGACCCACGACATGGTGCGGGGCAACCCAGAGACCCATAGCGGCCATCTGGGAACCCTGGTTCGAAAGGAGCTACTCGTCGGCCGTGGACCACGGATCTCCTCGGTGCCTGGTTGCGCTCTGCTCACCACGATGCACGGCATCACGATTGCCAACGTGCACCTCGCCCCTGGCACAGGGGCCTCTTCGGCCGGGAAGCGGCTCGAGCAAATGCAAGATGTGAAAGAAGCAAGCCCAACCGAGGCGCTCTTGGTCATCGGCGACACCAACACACGGGTCGAAGAGGTTCGGCCGATGACTGAGCTGGGATTCAGCACCGAGCCACCACCGTGGCCAACCTGGGACAGCCGACGCAATCAGTTCCGCGAGGACGGCCCGAAATTCACGGCCTACTTCACTCGCTGGTTTGTGGCTGGCGGCATCGAGATCGACTCAACCGAGGTGTGGACCGATCCGTACCGGGCTGGCGAGCACGACTTCCACCTGTCAGACCACTACGCCATGACGGTCGAGTTCGCCCTCTAGCTAGGGCAGCGCAACAACCGCTAATCGTTGTAGCGACGAACCCGAACTTTGCGGCCACGAAGCATCGTGGCACTCACGGCCTTCGACACCTTGTCAACCGATTGCTCGGGGACACCGACCACCGAGAAGTTCTCTTGGATCCGGATCGGACCGATCTGGTTGCCGGAGAGACCAGCCTCGTTGGCGATGGCGCCGACGAGATCGCCGGGTCGAACGCCAGCCTTTCGGCCAAGGCTCACGTAGACGAAACCGGTGTCACCATTGCTGGTCGAGGCGTGCCGCTTCTTGCTGTCAGGGCCGCTCTCACCATTGCGACGCTCACCCTTCTTGAAGTTGCCGCTCTTGTCGTTGCGCTTGCGGTGGCGATCCTTCTCCTTGCGGAACGTGGCGTCTGGAATCTCGACTTCGTCGAGGAACGTACCTCTCGCCTCGTGCATGAGCTTGATGGCGGCCAAAGCGATGCGTCGGTCGCTTTCGGCGCCGTCGAGCCCGTCGAGGACTGATCCATAGTCATCGAGGTCGTCGCTGGCGAGCGCTTCGCTCACGGCCTTCACGGTGAGTTCGACTTGCCGGTTGCGCAGGTCGGCGACAGTCGGGATCTTGCGAACCTCGATCGTCTGCTTGGTGAGTCGTTCGATGTTTTGCAGGAGCCGCTTCTGTCGAGGTTCGGCCAGGGTGATGGCAACACCCTCTCGGCCCGCTCGCCCCACTCGGCCGATGCGGTGCACATAGCTCTCAGGGGCTGAGGGCACGTCGTAGTTGACCACGTGGCTGAGCGTGTCGACGTCGAGCCCTCGGGCGGCGACGTCGGTGGCCACGAGAAGCTCGGCGGTGCCGTCTCGGAGTCGGCCCATCACCCGGTCGCGTTGCTTCTGGTCCATACCGCCGTGGAGTGCTTCGGCCCGATAGCCCCGACCGTTCATCGTTTCGGTGAGTTCGTCGACTTCGGTTCGAGTGCGACAGAACACGATCGCTGATGTTGGTGCTTCGATATCGAGAATGCGTCCGAGCGCCCCCGACTTGTGATGGCGATTGACGTGGTAGACGATCTGGCTGATGAGGGCGGTGCCGGGGTCGGTGTCGCTGCGCTTGATCTGCACACGAGCCGGATCGCGCTGATATTGCTCGGCAATCTTGTTGATACGCGGCGGCAGGGTGGCCGAGAACAGAATCGTCTGGCGGTCGTCGGGGGTTGCTCCGAGGATCTCCTCGATGTCATCGGCAAACCCCATGTCGAGCATCTCGTCGGCCTCGTCGAGCACGACGTGGCGGACAGCATCGAGATCGAGCGAGCCTCGACGAATGTGATCGAGCGCTCGGCCAGGTGTGGCCACGACGACGTGCGCACCACGCTTGAGTGCGTGCAGCTGCCGTTGGATCGGTTGGCCGCCGTAGACCGGCACGACCTTTACCTTGAGTTCGCTGCCGTACTTGAACATCGCCTCGCTGACCTGCACCGCAAGCTCGCGGGTCGGTACCAACACGAGTGACGTCGTGAGTGGCGCATCGAGCGGGTCGATGGTGTTGAGCAGAGGAAGAGCGAAGGCTGCTGTCTTGCCGGTGCCGGTGGCGGCTTGACCTAGGAGATCGCCACCCTCGCCAAGCAGCGGGATGGTCTCGCGCTGGATGGGTGTCGGCTCCTCGTAGCCGAGGTTGGCCAAGCTCTTGAGCAGTTCGGGGCGCAGCCCGAGTGCATCAAACCCAGTGGGCTCTTCGGTACGACTGGGTTCATTCATGGCATTTCGTTTCTTACGAGGGGCCTCCACCCTACGGAACGAAAGCTCTGAACAGTCCAAACAGTGGGCTTCCGGGCACTACTGCCCGAAGGTGGCGATGGGCTCGTTCCAATCGTTCGTGTCGATCTCGACACCGAGCCCAGGACCAGTCGGGATCGTGATGTGACCTTGATCGACGCCGATCGGTGTCGATCGCACGGGGTACCCGCTGGCCATGTACGGACCCGAGATCCACGTGCCCTCATACAGGGCCGGTCGCACTGTCGAACCCATTTGCACCGTCGCTGAAGCAACCAGATCGCCACCCCACGTGTCGTCGATGGTGAGCGGAGTGTTCGTGGCCTCGCAGATGTCGCGGACGGCCCGGAGCTTCGTCAGTCCTCCAACCCTCGACAGCTTCATGCCGAACCCATCTGCCACCCCCGAGGTGATGGCCTCGATCGTCGCGGCCACGCTGGTGCTCGACTCATCGATGAAGATCGGGTGCGCCACTTTGCCGACGAGCCGTCGGTGTTCTTCGAAGGTCGAACACGGCTGCTCGAGCACAAGCGGAATGTCGCGACACGCCACGCTGAACTCAATGGTGTCGCGCACGGTCCACCCTCGGTTGGCATCGGCAAGCAGCTTGATGTCGGGCGGGCAAACGTCGGCAATGACGCGCATGCAGGCGATGTCGTCTGCGAGCGGACGACCACCTGTCTTGAGCTGTATCCGTCGGTAACCGTCGGTCAAGAGCTGGCGTGTCTTGTCGGCGGTGGCTTCAACCGTTGCGGGCATGATTCCCCAGTAGGTCGGCACTCGGTCGACGTAGGCGCCACCCAACAGGTCGGCCACCGACGAGTCCGTCGCCTTGCCCCACAGATCCCAGCAGGCGAGATCGATTGCCGATTTGGCGTAGTTGTGGCCGTTGAGCAGCTCGTCCATTCGAGCATTGACCAAGCCAACGTGTCGTGGATCGAGACGCAGGAGACCGGGTGCCATCTCGATGATGGCGGCTCGTGCTCCGGCGGCGAATTCTGGCTGATAGGCGGGGCCGAGCGGGCAGACCTCGCCGTAGCCGCGAAGGCCGTTATCTGTTTCCAGCTCGACCACGTGGGTGATGGCGTCGGTGACGGCTGAGATCGACATCTGGTAGGTGCCGTCTGCTGGCGACAGCGCGTGATCGAACAACCGGATCTTCGCAATCTGCATGGGCGGGACGATAGTGGTCGACAGCCGCGGCACACTTGAGTTCATGGGCGAACCGATGATCGACGCCAACGCCAATGCCGACAACGCTGCTGACGACTCCCTGAGCGAGTCTTCGTCTGCGCGGTCTGGCAACTTCAAGCGCCGGGCCATTCTCGTGGCGGTGGCCATCGTTTCGCTGGTTGCAGCGTGGTTCTTCGGAGGGGCCGTGCTGCCCCGTTGGTGGGCTCAGCGTCTCGGCAATCTGATCGACGGCCGGCTGCTGTTCGGCAGCGTGTTGGGCCTGGGCCTTGGGTTCGTGTTTACGGCATTACCGCTGTTTGTGATCGCAGCCGGGTGGCGTTGGCGCAAAGGGCTCAATCGGGCCGTGTTGTTCTTGGTATTTGCCGCCCTCCTCGCCCTGCCCAACTTGGCGACGCTCGGCATCGTCATCGGTGGCGGAAATGCAGCCCACGCAGGCGAGCGGATTCTTGACGTCGACGGTCCTGGTCTACGTGGAGGCACGCTGATTGGCGCCATCCTCGGGGCCATCGTGGCCATCGGCTTTCTCGCCCTCAACGGTTCGCGTCGCCGCAACAAGCGCAAAGCAGCCGAGCTCAAAGCGCAGCTCGACAGCCAAAGCTGATTCACGCCGTTCTGGAGGCTCCCACCGGCGTTTCAGTCGGTACACGCCTCCAGTTCGAGACTCCACCCCCCGTTCTGGAGGCTCCCACCGGCCTTTCAGCCGGTACACGCCTCCAGTTCGAAACGGGCCGCGGGTTCTGGAGGCTCCTACCGGCGTTTCAGTCGGTACACGCCTCCAGTTCGGGAGGGCTGTTGGGGAGAGGTTGGGCCGAACGGCTCATCTCCCTCAGGTGAACTGACCTTGATGGCGATTCCTCAGGTGCTTGCTTACCTGAGGAGATCCCGCCACCGTGCGTCGCTTTGCGCAAATCGACAGACGGCTTTTGGCGCTTGTCGCGCTCATCGTCTCAGTCATCGCGTTGTCGAGCACGTTGCAGTCGACGCCCCCGGTGTCTGTGCTCGCCAATCGCACCGTCACGGTGACCTCGAGCGGAGCATCGTTGAGCGATGTGCATGCTTCGTACTACCGAGAGTTCATCACCTCGACCATGCCCGCTCGGAACTTCACCGGCTCGGTCGCAACCTGCCAAGCCGGCACGATCTCGGACGCCTATGCCGAAGACGTTGTCGATCGCCTCAATTGGTACCGAGGCATTGCCGGCGTCGATGACGACGTCGAGCTCGATCACTCACTCGATGCCCAGGTGCAGCGGGCAGCCGTGATCATGGCCGCGGGTAGTTTCTGGCATCACAACGCACCGGCGGACACGCCGTGTTGGTCCCAGACGGGAGCCACGGCCATTCAGCGTTCGAACCTCTCGCGCATCCGAGGTGCGGGCGCCGTGGATGAGTACATGGTCGATTGGGGCAGCGGGAACGAAGACGTCGGTCACCGTCGCATGCTGATGCACGCCGAGCTCGGCTCTGTTGGCGTTGGCGAGGCCCCAGACCTCGGCACGCCCAGGTCGGTCAACGTCATCCAAACCTGGGATGGCTTTTGGGATCACGCAACGGTACGGCCCGAGGCGGTCGTGTGGCCAGCAGCAGGCGCGTTCCCCGACGCCCTGGTGCCGCCTCGCTGGTCGATCAGCGTTCGCGATGCCGACTTCAGGAATGCACAGGTGTCTGTCACCCGCAACGGTCGGCCCATCGACGTGTCGGTCCTGACCGCCAGCAACCAAGGGTCTGATCCGGTCGACGCGCTGATGGTGTTCGAGCTCCGCACCGAAGATCTGCCGTCGGCCACAGCAGCGACCAACTACGAGGTTGTGGTGAGTGGCGTGTCCGGGCCGAACGGCCAGACCACATACACCTGGTCGGTCGACAGCTTCGACGGCGAGGCAGCCCCGGTTGGGTCGGCTGCTGCGAGTCAGGATGCGGGCCAACGGCTGTCGCGATCGGTGATTGAGGTGACGTTCGCTGATCTTGTCGGTCGAGCACCGAGCGACGCCGAGGTTGCGTTGTGGAGTCAGGCCACCGAGAGTCAGCGAGCTGCGCTGGTGAACGAGCTGGCGAACTCCGATGTCTGGATCGGCGCCGTCGTCGACGATCTCTACGTGGCAACCCTCGGGCGAGTTCCCGATCCGGCCGGACGGCAGTTCTGGATCGATCAGATCAAAGCCGGGATGCCGGTGCGAGATGTCGCAGCTCGTTTCTTTGCGAGCCCCGAGTACTTCGGAACGATGACCTCGCAAGAGTGGCTCATCGATCTCTACGTTGAGATTCTCGGCCGCACGCCTGACGCACATGGTCTTGCCTACTGGCAGACCCAGGTCGCCCAAACGTCTGAAGCTTCCGTGGCAACCCGGCTTTATCAGATGCCGGAAAGTCGGGAGCGCCGGGTTGAGCTTCTCTTTGAAAAGCTGCTTGACCGAGCGCCAGATGACGCTGGTCAGGCCTACTGGGCCGATCAGCTTCTCGCCGTGGACGACATCTCGCTCGCCACCTTTCTGGTGAGCTCTGACGAGTACGTGGCGCGGAACTCGTGAACCCAGCATTGCCTTCTGGAAGATGCCCCGTTTTGGGGAATTCGTTCTCAGGTTCGGACCATCGCGTGTCGATGAGATGCACGTGACTGTTATGTGGGAGCGACCGCTGTGAACACCAAGCTGCTCATTGCGAACATTGTGATCGTGGCGATTGTTCTCGGCGCGCTGTGGTGCCGGAATCAGTTCTTGAAGCGTTCCGAGACCCGTCGAGCCAACGGACAGATGCGTCTGCTCGGGCCAACCGATGAGCTGTCGGAGCTCACGCAGGTAGTTCGGCAGTGGGCCGACACCACTGGCGTTCTGAAGAACAAGCCAGACGTGCTGCCCGACTTCGGTAGCGAATCCGGCGAGGCAAAGGACGACGATGCGTCTCATGCCGACAACAAAGACTCAGATGGTGACGACGATGTCGACTCGGTCGACAACGCTGACGAGGAAGAGTCCGACAAGCAGAAGGTCAGCTAGGGCCGAGGCGATTCGCTACGCCTTGCAGCAACACAGGTTGTGAATCTTTAGGCAACCTGAAAGTCGACGGCAACGGATTGCCCGGCATCGAAGCTCTGGCGCTCGCCGGCGCCGATCAGCCACGCGCGACCATCGCCGGCAACGGTCCCGATCCCGGTTGAGGGTTCCACCACCACAGCGGTGTTTTCGTCGATTCCGAGCAGCGTGACATCGCTGTCGAGCCGTTCCCGGACCGAGTCGGTCATTCCGGGTCGTTGGTCGAGCCGATCGAAGTGCGGCAGCACGCAAAGGTCGGCAAACAAGCCGAGCCCATCGACGAGATCCGAGCGGCGGGGCGAAGCCGACACCGAACCCATCATCATTGCGCCGGCCGAACAACCCGCGAGCGCGGCGCCGGTCCGCCACGCAGCCACGACAGCATCCCACGTTGTGCTGTTGCGCATTGTCGAAATGGCATGGCTCGGGTCTCCACCCGAGTAGTAGATGAGGCCACAACCCGTCATCGCCTCGACATGGTCTGCGTTGTTTGCCGACTCGTCGTCGAGTGCCCGTACCGCAACGACCTCTGCACCGAGGGACCGGAAGTGGTCGACGCCAAGATCGAGCCAGCGTTTGACACTGCCTTCTCCCTCGAGGCCGGCGGCGGTCGGCACGATGGCGACGCGCGCTGGGCGCGAGTCGATCAGTTGTGCATCGATCGGAGCCATCACGGGCAGGAACTCGCCGCTCCCAACGAGGGCGAGCGGTCCGTTTCGATCGATGTTCATCTGGTCACCGTAGTGGTGCTGGGTCGGCGGTCAGAAGCCGCCGCTGACAGCTCAGCCGTCGATCATCATGTCGTCGGAGCCGTCCATGCCATCGGCCATGCCGCCGTCCATATCAGCGGTGGGTTCTTCGTATGCAGGCTCTTCGTAGGTCGGTTCCTCGTGGGTCGGCTCGACGGGTGCCTCTTCGTACGCCGGCTGTTCGTAGCCGTCTTCTTCGTGGGTCGGTGCTGCGTAGCTTTCCTCGACCGGCGTCTCGTAGGCAGCGTCTTCGCGGGCAGGTGCTTCGTAGCCGTTGCCGTAGTCGCTGGAAGTAGCGGCTTCGTCGACCGATTGCTCGTGACTTCCTTTGCCATAGGCGGCATCGGCCGTAGGTGCTTCTTGCTCGTAGGTCTCGGGCGCCTCGTAATCGTCGGCCCTGTAGCCATCGGCCTCGGCCTTGTAGTCGTCGGCCTTGTAGTCGCCGGCTGTGGGATCGTTCTCGTAGCTCTCGGTCCCTTGGTGTTCGTCGGCCTTGTAGTCCTCGGTCCTTTCGTGGGCGGTGTCGAGGTCGTCGTCGCCGTAGTCGTCTTTGTCTTCGTACCCGTAGGTGGTGGTTTCTGACTCGATGGGATCGATGGTCTCGACTTCTTCGGCGTAGGGGTCGTAGTTGGCCTGCTGGGTGTCAGCTTCGGGTTTGTCGGCGATGTAGCGCTCATCGGGTGTCGGCGCGTCGGCGATGTAGCGCTGTTCGTCGGCTACGTCGGCAAGATGTTCGTAACCGTCTGCTACGGAGGCGCCTTCGTACGTCTCTGCCTCCAGGTAGTCGTCGGTCTTCCCGGCGGGTGGGTACTCGTCGGCGGGCAATGCGGAGTCGTAGGTGCTGCTGTCTTCGGCGCGAGCGTCGGTGCCGGACCGGTAGTCGTCCGGCCTGTCGTCGTCGGCGCGAGCTTCCGTGTCGGACCGGTAGTCGTCCGGCGTGTCGTCGTCGGCTTGCGGGCTGTCTTCGTACGCGTCGGACTTCTCGTACGGTTCGGCCCTTTCGTACGCCTCGGTGTCCGCCTCGTTGGTGTAGGTGGTCGGTTCGCCCTCTCCCTCGTTGGCGTAGGGGTCGGCCTCCTTGGCGTAGGGATCGGCGGATGCGTCCTCGTTGTTGTCCTTGCCGTATGGGTCGGCCTTGGCGTACGGGTCAGCAGGCGAGTCGTCGTAGTCGGTCTCGGCGTACGGGTCAGCGGCGGGATCTTCGTGGTCCTCAGACGCTGGCTTGGCGTCGTAGTCCGCACCGTCAGTGTCGGGAGAGGAGCCAAGCCGCGAACCGAGCGTCGAGGTCATGGCATCTGGGTTCTCGTCCGTGCCGTCGTTGTCATAGTTCTCGGGGCCCGTGTCATGGCCCTCGGTCTTGTCGTAGTCCGTAGGGCTGTCGGTCTGTTCGGGTGGTGCCTCGACCTCGCCGTAGAGGTCGTCGTCGAGCATGCCGTCGCCGTAGTCGGCGTCGTCCTCGTAGCCATAACCCGGCTGTTCGAAGGGTTCGCTCTCCATGCCGAGGGCATCGCCGAGCACATCAGTCATCTTGTCGACGACGGCGTCCATGGCACTTTCGTACTTGCCTGGGTCGCTTTCGCCGTCGCTATGTCGCGCCGCGCGTTCAGCTGTCTCTTGGTCTGCCACGTTTCCCTCCGTAGGTATGTGCCCCGGGCTCGACGACTCCATGCGTCACGCTCGCTGGCTTCTCGCATGATTGTGGCACGAACGCGGATGGTGGTCGAGGCGTCTCGCCAGATTGTTTCAGTGCGAGGCTTGTGTCAGTCGTCCCGGCTCGGTTTTCGCCGAAGCTGCTTTGTCTGAGAGTTCCGGCGCTTGGCTTCGACCCGTCGCCGCTTGGACCCGCGAGTTGGTCTGGTGGGTCGCCGGGATTTGACCGGTTTGAGGGCCTCGGCCACTCGAGCGGCAAGTCGTTCAGCGGCGAGGCTGCGATTGCGCGCTTGAGATCGCTCGTCGTCGGCAACAACCCTGAGTTCCATGCCGAACGCATCGGTCAACCGGCGGCGTTGAGCGGCGGTCAACACTTCTGAGGTAGCGATTTCCCAGGTCAGCTCGACCCGCGTGTTCGACTTGTTGGCGTGTTGACCCCCGGGACCCCCGGAGCGACTGAACGCCCAATCGAGCTCGGTGTCCGGGATCGAAAGTGATGCGTTGACTGTCAGTGCCATCAGTACGACCTCGGCCCGAGCCTCGCACATGCTGGTGAGCAAGCCGGGACAGCGACACCGCAATAGCTCGTTTGAACTCCACACTGACGGCTGTGCATGTCGTTCTGGTTGCTCCAGAGATCGCTCCCAACACGGGGAACATCATTCGCCTGTGCGCTAACACGGGCGTCGACCTGCACCTCGTCGAACCGCTCGGGTTTGATCTCGACGATCGTCTCTTGCGCAGAGCAGGGCTCGACTACCACGAGTTCGCATCCGTGAAGGTGCACGACTCGCTCGATGCGCTTGGCTCGATCGTGGCGGGGGAGTGGTATGCGTTCTCGTCCGGCGGGAGCTGTCGCTATGTCGATGTGAGCTTCGGACCAGACGACGCGCTGGTGTTCGGCGCTGAGCGACACGGCCTGTCGCCATCCGATCTCGCTCGCTTTGGCGACGATCACATCCTCACGATTCCGATGGCCCCGAACAATCGCAGTCTCAACGTGGCCAACGCCGTGGCGGTCGTTGTCTATGAGGCATGGCGCCAGGCGGGATTCGGCGGAGCCGCCTCCGAGCTTGCGCGCGGGCTCACGAGTGAGACGCCAGGTTCGTTGCCGTTCGATCTCTAGGTCACAGCGCAAGACGGTTGCGCCCACGTCACAGCGCAAGACGGTTGCGCCCACGTCACAGCGCGACACGGCCGCACGGGTGTATCCCGTGCGGCCGCTTCGGCTGCTCATTGGTTCGTCGGCGCTGGGGCGACGGAACCCCGCAGGTCAGAGCCAAACACAAAGGTGTGGTTCCCCTGCTCCGCCGCCTGCAGCATTCGGATCTGCAGCAATGCCGGATTGTCCTGCGCCATCCGGGCCGCATTGGCCATGGACCGCAAGGCAGCAGTTTCGCCCCGTGCCCGCTCGAGTGTTGCCTGTCCGGCGAGCCGGGCAGCGACAACTTCGGCAACCGCAGCGCGCAACGGACCAGGAACGATCAGGTCGCGAATCGCAACGCCCGTGATCGAGATTCCCAGGTCGGTTCCCACCGCCTCGATTGCCTTCTCGGCGACGCGAGTGTCGAGTTCGGCCCGCTCGGCGAGGAGTTGTTCGAGTTCGTACTCAGCCAACACGTTGCGCAAGGCCAGCTGCACCCGGAGGTGGATCGTTTCGACAAACGGTCCCACCCGAGCGACGAGCAGCGCATCGTCGATCCGATACGTCGCTGCCACGGTCGCCCGGACGGTGGCTCCGTCGCCGGTCAGTGTCTCCTGGCCCCTGATGAGCAGGATTTGCTCTTGTCGAGGAAATCGAAGGATCCGGTCGATGCGGGGTCGCAAACGATGGACGCCGGTTGGGAGCACGCGCTCGATGGCGCCGCGCCGAATGAGCACGACGGCCTCGAGTTCGTCTACGACGATGCGTCGAGGGGTCGAGTGAGTGAGCCGGGTGTTGGTGTAGGTGTGGGTCTTTCGATGGTTCATCATGGGTGTGCTCCTTCCGTTGTCGTGGCGGGGCGTTGTCGTGGGTGTTGTTTCGTTTGTGGGATGGCAAAGCGGAGAGACCGGCGTTGTCGCTTCGGCGGGCGACAGCCGCACTCCGGAGAGGTGGTGTGTCGCGCAAGACCAAACAACAACGTGCCGAGGGGCCGCCGGTCTCGCCGCTGGTGAGGATTCGAACCTCATGGGATGCCATTCCGCCGATCACCGACTCAGGACCGCCGTGGGAAGACCCGTGAGCGGCTGCTTGATGATCGAGGAGCGGAGAACGTAACCCGACCTGTTCGACTCGTCACGTGAATTACGGGCGCCGAGACCGCTGGCAATCGTGCGTGGTCACGCCAGACTGGTGCCATGAGCGAGCTGGCCCATGAGTGAGTGGTTCGACAACGAGCATCCTGCCTTGCGTCGTTGCTGGCATCCCGTCGGCGAAGTCGCCGAATTCGAAGGCGTCGGCCCGCACTCGGTGCAGCTCGTCGGCGAGCACTTCGCATTGTGGCGTTCGGCATCCGGTTGGAGCCTCGTGCCCGATCAGTGCCCCCACCGCCTGGCACCCCTCACGCAAGGCACCGTCGAAGGCGACGTTCTTCGCTGCGCCTATCACGGGTGGTGCTTCGAGGGTGACGGCACCTGTGTCGAGATCCCGGCCATCGGAACGGAAGGCACCGTGCCACCATCGGCACATCTCGCGGGTGCATTGGTCGAGGAGCGGTACGGCCTGATCTGGGTGGCGCTCGAGTCGCCAATCGCCCCGCTGCCCGAGATCCCTCAGTGGGGCGACGAGGTGTTCGGCCTGGTCCGGCTGCCACCGCAAGCATGGAACGCAGGCGCAGCGCAGATGACCGACAACTTTCTCGATGTCGGCCACTTTCCGTTCACCCACACCGCAACGATTGGTGACGCCAACGATCGTGTGGTGCACGACTACGACCTTGCTCGCGACGGATGGACCTTCTCGGCCCACCATGAACACTCAGCCCAAGTGCTCGACGGTTCCGGACGGATCGAAACTCGCACGATGGACTTCGCGTGTTTCGCTCCTCATCACGTTTCGCTGCGTCTCGGCTACGCCGACGACACGATCCTGCTGCTGTTCTTTCATCAACCTGTCGATCGTGACACCACGCGGGTGTTTGTGATCCAGCTGGCCGAGTCGCTCAAACGCGATCCCAGCCTCGGCCCATCCACGATCGAGTTTCAACAAGCAGTCGGCAAGGAAGACCGTGATCTGCTCGAGACGCTCCGCACGAAGGGCGTCCCGTTGACCCCCGGCCACGAGAGCCACACGAAGGCGGATCGGATCACCGTCGAACTGCGCCGAGTGCTCGCCGATCTGGCCGTCGCGGCCGCGGCGGGCTGACGAGCTAGCTGGCGCTTGCCGAGTTGATGGCTTCCCACACCCGTTGGGGTGTGACAGGCAGGTCGATGTGGCGAACACCAAGGTGGGCGACAGCGTCGATGGCTGCGTTCTGCACGGCGGGCACCGCACCGATCGTTCCCGATTCGCCGATGCCCTTCGCCCCGAGGATGTTGTTGGGCGAAGGGGTCTCGGTGACATGGGCGTCAAAGAACGGCATCTCGGTGGCGGCGGGAATGCCGTAGTCCATGAAGGTGGACGTCAGCGGGTTGCCAGCGTCGTCGTAGACGAACTCTTCCCACATGGCCTGGCCGATGGCTTGGCCGATACCGCCGTGGATCTGGCCCATCACGATGAGCGGGTTGATGATCGTGCCTGCGTCATCGACAGTGACGATGCGATCGAGCCGGACGTGGCCCGTCTCGGTGTCGACTTCGACAACGGCGCCGTATGCGCCATAGGGAACCGAGTGTGAGTCGGTGTCGTAGTCGGTCTCGCATGCGTGCACGACGTCGAACTCGGAGTAGTCGCGCTCGGGTGTTGCCTCGGCAAAGGCAACGGCGACTTCGGTCCAGCCAACCGTGGCCGCGCCAGGTGCACCGGCAACGTGGAACGCACCGGTGGCAACGTCGAGCACAACGTCGCTCGCTGCTGCCTCGAGAAGATCAGCGGCTGTGGCCTTGGCCTCGGCAACGAGCGTGTCGCTCGCAATCGCCACGGCCGAGCCCGCCTTCTGCGCTGATCGGGAGCCTCCTGTGATGCCGCCCCGAGGGACCACGTCGGTGTCGCCGTGCGTCACTTCGATCGATTCGATCGGTGCCCCCGTGCGTTCCGACACGAGCTGGGCCCAGGTTGTGTAGTGGCCCTGTCCGTAGGGCGACGAGCCGGTCAACACCCGGAAGGTCCCGTCGGCCTTGAGCTGAAGTGACCCGTACTCAGAGCCAGGAACACCCGCTGTGCGATCGACAAATACCGAGAACCCAACGCCGAGTTGTTTGGTTGATCCCGCCGCTCGGCGTTCGGCCTGCTCGGCTCGGAGTGCGGGCAGATCGAGCTCGCTTGTCGCC
>CALJSB010000062.1 GCA_937976305.1 uncultured Acidimicrobiales bacterium | reverse complement strand
TCGGTACGTTCCTCACCCGTTCTGGCGTGGTGGAATCGGTCCATGCGTTCAGCGACGGACCGGTCGGGCCGTGGCTGCTCGTCTTCTTCGGCGTTTCGGCTGGGGCGAGCGTCGTCCTCATCGGGTGGCGAGGCGATCGTTTGCGCTCACCGGGGGCGATCGATGCGCCGCTGTCTCGCGAGGCCTCGTTCCTCGCCAACAATGTGATCTTCGGGGCACTGGCGTTTGTCGTTCTGCTCGGCACGGTCTTCCCACTGCTGGCCGAGGCCTACGACGACACCCGGCTCACGATCGGACGGCCTTACTTCGATTCAATGGCCCGACCGATTGCGTTCGTCATGCTGTTTCTGATGGCTGCGGCCCCGGTTTTGCCGTGGCGCAAAGCATCGGGCGAGTTGCTGTCTGAGCGTCTCTTCTGGCCCGCGGTCGCCGGCATCGGCTCGATGTTTGTCGCCCTCGTGCTGGGCGGTCGTGGGTTCTATCCAATCCTCACCTTTGGTCTCGGCGGCTTCGCTGCGGGCGCCGCCATTCGCCAAGTCGCGCTCGCCACTCGCCGACAGGGTTGGCGAGGGTTTGTGGGCCGTACCAACGGCGGCATGATCGTGCACGTCGGCGTGGTGTTGCTGGCTCTCGGTGTCGCCTCGAGCGAGGCCTACAAGACCGACCGGACCGCAACGCTGCTGCCCGGCCAGTCGATGGAGGTGGCCGGTCACACGTTCACCTACGACAGTTTCGCCGGCGACGAGACCTCTCAGCGCATCAAGATCTGGGCCAACATCCAGATCGATGGCGACGAGATCTATACGCCAGCGCAAACCCGATACACCCAGCGGGGCATGATCGTGCCGACACCGTCGGTGAAGCCGGGGTTCACTGAAGACCTGTTCTTGGTGCTCGATGATGCGCCACGCGATGGCGATCTCACCGCACCCATTCGACTTCGAGTTGTCGTACGGCCAATGATCACCTGGCTTTGGGCTGGTGGTGCTCTCATGGGGCTTGGCTCGATCCTCGCCATCTTCCCGGGCCGCCGGCGGCGTGGCACCGAGCCTGTCTCAGCGGCAGTGGCAACCCCCATGACAGAGCCTGACGTCGTACCTGTCGGATGACCGTCCGCCGAATAGCACTCTCGGTCGGGGCCGTACTGTCCTTGCTCATTCTGCTGCTCGCTGTCGCCGGTGGCGGCAGCGATGCACCCACGAGCACGTTGCTTGGTCAGCGAGTACCGCTTGTCACCGGCGAGACGCTCGAAGGCGACGACTACGACATTGATCGGTCTCGTGGCCGGTGGGTCGTGGTGAACTTCTTTGCGACGTGGTGCCCACCGTGCATCGCCGAACACCCAGATCTCGTGGCCCTCGAACAGATCGGCGCCGAGAACGGCCAGATCGACGTAGTCGCGAATGTGTTCAACGACTCGCCAGAGAACGTGGCCGAGTTCTTCGCCGAGAATGGCGGAAGCTGGCCAGTGTTGAGCGACCCAGCGGTTGCCGTTGAGTTTCAGATTCGGCGAGTGCCGGAGAGCTTCTTGGTCGACCCTTTTGGTGTCGTGCGGGTTCACTACACCGGTGGCGTGACCACCGATCAGATCCTCGCCGACATCGAGACGCTGTCGTGAGGGCACTCGCCATGGAGCATCGGCGATGAAGGGAAGCTCGCCCTCAGCTCGGCTCGGGCTGTGGATCGCCATCCTCGTGGCCAGCGTGTCGATGTTGTCGATTGCGACCTTTGACGATCGTGGCCCCGAAACGACCGAAGAACGCGTCCAGCGACTGTCCGACTCCTTCGCCTGTCCAGAATGCGACGGCCAGGCCGTTTCAGAGTCCAACGCGGCGGTTGCCGCAACGATTCGAGCGCTGATTCGAGACCGCGTGGCCGAGGGAATGACCGACGTCGAGATTCGTGACGAGCTCATCCGTGGCTATTCGAGTGATGTCCTTCTCAATCCGCCATCGGAGGGAATCTCGGCCCTGGTGTGGATCCTGCCCGTCGTCTTTGTTGTGTTCGGGGTGGGTGGTTGGGTGGCCGCCGTCCGCCGTTCGGGCGGTGGTTCACGCACGGCGACCGACACCGACCGAAAGCTGGTGGCGGATGCCCGCGTTGTTGCAGTCGATGAGGAGCCGGAGTGAATCGGCGTCTTGATCCGGACCGGCTTCGGGCCATCGAGGAGGAGCGAGACTTTTTGCTGGCCTCGCTCGACGACCTCGAGGCCGAGTATGCCGCTGGCGATCTCGACGATCACGATTACAAGGAACTGAAGGACGACTACACCGTCCGCACCGCAGACGCGATCCGTTCGATCGACAACTACCGAGCTGAACTCGACGAGGTCGCTCCGGTTCTGCCTGCTCGCCGTTTCGGGATCATCGCTGCTCTGTTGGTCTTCGCAGTCGGCGCCGGTTGGCTCCTCGCCCAATCAACGGGTGAGCGGGGAGCGAGGGATGAGATCTCTGGCCAGATCGACGAGACTCCTCGTCAGCAGCTGCTGCGATGTCAGTCGCTTGGCGCCCAAGATCTCGTCGAGGCTCTGGCGTGTTACGACGAGGTGCTCGAAGAAGATCCGCAGAACGTCGAGGCGCTCACCTACCGAGGCTGGTTCCTGGTTCTCACAACGGGATCGGCGGAAGCCGGGGGTGAAGCCGAGGCTGCTCGCGAGCTTCTGGGCCGGGCGCAAGAGAATCTGCAGCGGGCGGTCGACATCGATCCGACGTACCCCGATGCCAGAGCCTTCCGAGCGATTGTGTTCGACCGCCTCGGCGAGGTCGATCAAGCATGTGGCGAACTCGACGTGCTCAGCGGGCTCAACCCGCCGCCGCTCATGGAGAACCTCGTCGCCCCCCTCCGCGACGGCCTCTCCTGCTAACCGTTCCCCGTTCTGGAGTGCCCTACCGTCTGAAACGCCGGTGGGAGCCTCCAGAACCCGGGCCCTCCTCGAACTGGAGTGCCCTACCGTCTGAAACGCCGGTGGGAGCCTCCAGAACTGGTTGGGTTAGGCGGTCAGGTCGAGGTGGTCGAAGGCGGCGTCGACGGCGAGTGCCATGTGGATGAGGTCGAGCAGGTCAGCAAACTGACTCGAACGAACGAGATTGACGTGTGCGATCTCGGTGATTGCCTCTGCGGTGATCTCGCGGACCGTGGAGCGAACTGCTGCGTTGTAGCAATCGAGCAAAAGATCGACGCAAACGGTCTGTGACATGTTCGTCGACCGGCGAGCGTGGGCTCGTCCTCGCACGAGACAGTCAGCCACGGTTTCCATCGTGGGGGCAACAAAGGTCGCCTGTTCGTCGGAAACGAGCCTTGACTCGTCGCCGGTCCGTCCTTCGCTTGTCATGTGGTTGTCGATGACTGACATGAGGTCCCTCGCTCGGTGTCGTCGGATGCTTCTGCTGGCGTCAGCGTCGCAGCTCGTCATCGATCGTTGAACGGGGATGACCCCAGTTCTCTGTGGCGGCGCGTAGGGGAGCCGCCGTACCTTCCCCGAACTGGAGGCCGTAGGCGTCTGAAACGCCGGTGGGGGACTCCAGAACAGAGACGCTTCCCGAACTGGAGGCCGTAGGCGTCTGAAACGCCGGTGGGGGACTCCAGAACGGGGTGGGTTAGAGCAGGGTGGTCTTGCGGGACAGGTATTCGGCCTTCACGAATCCCTCGGCGTTTCGCTCGAGCACCCAGACCGAACCCTTCTCGCAACCGCGCCCAACAACGGGCACCCCGTCGCGGGCCAGCCGTTCGACGGCTTCGGGAATCAGATTGCCGTGAGAACACAGCACCAGTGACGGGTGGGCTTTGTCGTGGGTTGCATCCGCAGCGTCGATGAGCTCGAACACACTGTCGACCCAACTGTCTTCCCACAACGCGTCGGTCTCGATGACGTCGAGCGATTTCGCGCTGGCCAGCGGCTCGACAGTTTGCACACAACGTGATGCGGGGCTCGTGTACACCGCGTCGACGGTGAGGTTGTCGAAGAGCCCAACGAGCTCTTGCGCTCGGTCGTTGCCCTTGTCAGACAAGGGACGCCACTTGTCGTTCGAACCGTGGGCCCGAACTCCGGCGTGAGCGTGACGAACGAGGTAGATCGTCACGAGTCGGGCGTTGATCTGTCGTTCACGATCTCAGGACCCATGGCAATGCTTGAACTTTCGTTCAGATCCGCACGGACAGGGCTCATTGCGGCCGACGTCCGCCATCTTGCCAAACGTCTCAGCAACCGACGCACGAATGCTCGCCGCAATGATCGGCCCCCGAGTTCCTGCTTCGCTCACCGACGCTTCCGACAGCGTGGTCGCGGACCCGGCAGCGACGAGATACACCGCGACGCTGTTGTTGGTGCGGACATCATGCAGCCAGGCATCGTCCAGGGGAGGGAGCACTGACTTCGTGAAGCCCTCGCCG
The DNA here is from genome assembly GCA_937976305.1 of uncultured Acidimicrobiales bacterium. Lineage (GTDB taxonomy): Bacteria > Actinomycetota > Acidimicrobiia > Acidimicrobiales > SZUA-35 > CALEWY01. Next base: position 42,642 of record CALJSB010000062.1, on the reverse strand, counting down.
AGCGGGTTGAGAATCACGATGTCGTCAGCCCGAACCTCACAGGCCCAGCCGGGAGAGTGGCCGACGTTTGCGTCTGTTGCGTCGAACCCTGAAACCGTTGGCCAGTCACTCGGAGCTTCACCGTCAAACTCGACGACGAGGGCGGCCTTCGGAGTTGCGGTTGCCCGGAGAAACGAAGCGGCTGGTGAGAAGGCACCGCTTCCGGCAGGACGAAGGGTCGACATCGGAGTGCGATGTTACTCGGGCAGCTCGATGACTGTCACCGTGCCAGTCGAACCATCGACTTCGATGAGCGCTCCGTCTGGGATCCGCCTTGTTGCGTCGGTGACCGACACGGCACAGGGAATGCCGAGCTCGCGGCTGACGATGACGGCGTGACTCATCACGGCGCCAACGTCGACCACAACGGCCTCGGCTGCGACAAAGAGCGGTGTCCAACTCGGATCGGTCAGCGGTGCGACCAAAACGTCACCGGGCTCGAGCCCTCGCGGATCGGCCGGGCTGGTCACCACACGGGCCCGACCCCGAGCTGTCCCTAAGCAGCCCGGAAGGCCGGTGAGCACCTCTCCCAAATTCACGGCCTCTTTACCTTCCGATCGCAGCTCCCACTCTGCAAGCGGTGGTTGGGCCGTTTCAAAGAAGAACGGCGGAATCCGTTCATTGAGTTTGGCATGTTGAGCTCGCCGTTCAGCAATCGTGTCGGCTGCCCCCGCCGGATCGGCCATGTAGTCGGCGATCTCGCCTTCGGTCATGAACCACAGATCGCCCCGTTGTGCGTTGGGGTTGCCTTCGGCGAGCGCCTGGTCGACGAGACGTCGATCGAGCTCCATTGACCGCAACCGAGATCCGTGAATGGCCCGTACCACGGTCGTCTTCGTGCGCTCCCGAAATTGTGAGTAGGTCCGTGCCGCCCGCAAGGTCTTCAAGAAGATGCCCTTCACCGGCCACTTGAGCTTGGCCAGCATCTCGGCCTCGAGCTGCTGACGTTCGGTCCTCAATCTGGTCTGTTGTGCGGCAGGGTCGTGACTCTCGTCGGCCAGTCGCATGCGGTCGATCAGCACCAACGGCAGCTTGGGGTCGGTCTCCCACACATCAAAGGCGGTATCCCATTCGTTCGGTCCTCGCGAGCCGAAGTCAGCGATGAACTGATCGAACTCGAGCACGAAGCCCTCTTCGTCTGCTCCGCTGCTGGTTCGCAGATCGTTGAGTAGGGCGTGGTCGACGCCGGCATCAAAACGTTGCGTGAGCGAGTCGCTGGCGGCGACTCGACGACCGAGCTTCCAGATCGCGAGCGACGGGGCGGCGGAATCGACTTCGCCGAGCCCGGCCAGCAGTTGCACCGCGACATTTGGATCGTCGAGTTGCTTCTCGCACAGGTTGGTCAGCACGTTGACGGTGAGGCCAGCAACGAACGAGACCTTCAGATGTGTCTCGAACAAGGGAGCGAACATGTCGAGCAGTCGGTCGGTGGAACCCTTGTGTAGCTCGCTGTTGGTGGCGTCAGTCACCGATGGCATCTCGGCCAAGAACTGATCGACCATGCGTTGGTCCGAAGCGAGGGCGGCGCGCATCTCGCTGCCCGAGTCGTTGATCGTCTTCCAGACGAAGCGCAGCCCGGCGAGACCTGCTTTGAGGTTTTTGTCTTCGGGTTTCGCTACGTGAGGTGGCGGTTCGCCGACACCCAGAAAGCTCACGTCGGCATCTGTCGGCTTTCCACCCGGAACGCGGCCGGCTGCAACTCGCTGCACGCTCAAGTTGAGGTAGGCGTAGCCGCCGAAAACCCCACTGCCGATGGCATTCGTGATCGGGGTGTTCTCGATCTCTTCGGGGCGAATCAGGCCGCTGTAGAGAATGGCGGCTCGCATCGCCTTCTCTCCCGCCTCTGATGCAATCGAGAAGCTCAGCGGGGTGAACACCTCGGGATACACCTCGCCGGCGTTCCCCCGCGTATAGACGGGGAACCGAGCGGAAGGTTCGGTGCCGACCCAGTGGCCATCTCCGATGGGTTTCCAGATCGGATCAGGCGAGGCGGAAGGTTCCATCAGCGCAATCTAGATCGCCGTCCAACCACCGTCGACAGCGAGCACCTGCCCGGTCACGTAGGTGGAGGCGTCCGAGGCGAGGAACAACAAGGCTCCGTCGAGTTCGGTCGCCCCACCGGGCCGACCCATCGGGGTGTTGGAGGTGATGTAGTCCATGCCACCACTCGTCGCGAACATGTCCGTGTTCATCTCTGTTTCGAACCATCCCGGGGCAATCGCGTTGACCCGAACGGCCTTGCGGGCCCATTCGCTTGCGAGCTCTCTCGTGAGATTGTGAATGCCGCCCTTCGAAGCGGCGTATCCCGGGACCTTGAGCCGCCCGCCGCCGCCAACGCCCAGTATCGAGCCAATGTTGATCACAGATCCTCCGCTACCTGACTCGACCATCCAACGACCGGCTGCCCGCGACAGTTCGTATGGGGCCACGAGGTTGATCTCGAGCTCACGACGGAATTCGTCGATGTCGTCGTCGATGGCCGGAAGCACCCGAGAAATACCAGCATTGTTCACCAGGCAATCGATGCGGCCGCCAACATCGAGCGCGGCCTCGATCAGCATTGCGGGCACGCCGGCTCCGGTGATGTCGCACGGCACGGCGTGAACGTTTGAGACGTCAGCTGCGAGTTCGTCGAGACGGTCTGCTCGCCGTGCGGCGGCGATCACCGTGGCTCCAGCTCCGCTCAGAACCTCGGCGAAGCGCCGACCGAGCCCAGAGCTGGCTCCAGTGAGAATGGCAACTTTGCCGTCGAGGTCGAACAGATCTGCGGACGACGATCTCGCCGTGTTCATGGGGTGCTGCTCCTAGAGGTCGAGAGGTATCGCGCCGTTCAATCTACGGTCGGCACTCGACGCTACTCTCGCCCTGTGGAGTCCACCTCACGTCGCACACGCCTCGATCCGGCTGGCCTGGCCCCGCCCGCCGCCAACTACGCCCACGCCGTGTTGAGCGAAGGCGTGACGAGAATGGTTCACACGTCCGGCATCGTTCCCACGAGACCAGACGGCACGGTTGCAGAAAAGGTCGGTGAACAGGCCGTCGAGGTGTGGCAGACCATCGGCCGGTTGCTCCGGGCAGCCGACATGGGGCCAGACAACGTCGTGTCTGTCACGACGTATGTTGTTGTGGGCCACGAGGTTGGGCCGGTCATGGCAGCCCGTGACGACTTCCTCGGCGGACGCCTCTGTGCCTCGACGCTGGTCTTTGTGCCGGCGTTGGCCCAAGAGCAGTGGAAGATGGAGATCGCCATCGTGGCGACCGACTGACGGCATACGCTCGCAACGTGCGTCGTTTCTTGGTCCCTCTCGGCCTCATTTTTGCAGTCATTCTCGGCTTCGTCGGGCCCGCGCATGCCACATGGTCGATCGTCGGCGTCGATCCCGACACGGGTGAGGTGGGGGTGGCCATCGCGTCGTGCGTGCCGATCAGCCAGTTGGGCGATCTCGAAGAGCCACTTTTTCTCGTCGCCCTCGTGCCAGGTATTGGCGCCGGGGTCTCCCAAGCTCAGGTCAACCCATCGGCACCCGATCGAATCGAGACCTTGCTCGGCGTCGGGCGAAGTGCCAGCGATGTCATCGAAGACGTGTCGAGCGAGGCATTCGATGCCCAATTCGAGGTTCGTCAGCACGGTGTCGTGACGCTCGTCGGAAGTGCGTCGGGAGGAGATATCCCGAGCGCCGCTAGCTATACCGGCCCGCTGACCGACACGTTCACCGGCGATCGCCAAGGAAGCAGGGTCGCGGTGCAGGGCAATCTGCTCGCAAACAGCGAGGTGCTCGACGCGACGTTCGAAGCGTTTGAGTCGGCAGGCGACGCGCCGCTTGCCGATCGGTTGGTCGCCGCCCTTGCCGCTGGTTCAGAAGCGGGGGGAGATGGGCGCTGTGACGAGACGGCGTTCTTTGCCCACGTTGTTGTCGCCGAGCCTGGTGACTCGCGAGACGACCCATCCGTCCTGTTGACCTACGGTTCCATGGAACCAGGAGACAATCCGGTGCTGGCGCTCGAAGCGGCATTCGCTGATGGCGTGCGCCAAGGCGTCGTCGTGCCGGACCAAAGCGGATTCGGCTCCGTCGTCGCATGGGTGGGCCTCCTCGCCTGCGCCTTCTTGGTCGTGGGTGGCGTCATCTTTTGGCGACGGGCCTATCGCTAGCTGTTTGCCTGACGCGCCGGTGTGGATAGACCCACGAACACGACTCTGAGTGTTCATCTGGCGACAAGGAGTCATCCCCCACCTTGAGGGTTGGCAGTTCAATACTGGAGCCTTCGGTTGATGGAGGTCATGGTCATGCGAACCCGGAGTGCTGCCTTGCTGAGCGTTCTCAGCTTGCTCATCGGGCTTACGGCGATTGTTGCGTCAGCGGGCGCCGCTGGTGCCCGACCCGACGAGACGCCGCCCATCGTCGAACTTCATGGACCCGAGGACGGCGCGGTTGTCGAAGCGGCAGACCTCGCCGAGGTCGAATGCTCAGCCACTGACGATGTCAGGCTTCGAGGAACGTGCACGATCGAGTTCCTCGAAGAACGCAGCGAGTCAGAAGGTCGGCCAAGCATTGATGTGTCGGTCACGGCAACAGCCGTCGACCGCCGCGACAACTCCGCCAACGTGACATCCAGCTTCACGATTCTCTTTGATCTCATCGCACCGATCGCATCGGATGACCGCACGATCGGGTTGCTCGGCGAAGGACCGATCGTGATCGATGTGCTGGCGAATGACTACGACGCCGACGGCGACCTCGATGCCTCAACGCTCAGAATCACGAGCCATCCCGACACAGGGGCAGCGCTCGTCGACGCCGACAACGCTGTCGTTGTCTTCGAGCCAGCGACGACCGGCGCTGCGTCACTGAACTACGAGGTGTGCGACGCGGCCGGGGCCTGTGCGAGTGCAACGGTTCTGATCACGGTGCTCGACGAATCAGACTGCACGATCTCAGGTACTGATGGTGACGACGAACTCGTCGGCACCCACGGTGACGATGTCATATGCGGGTTTGAGGGCAACGACTCGATCACCGCCCACGGCGGAAACGACATCGTATTTGCTGGTTCGGGGGCCGACGTGGCGATCGGAAGCGGCGGTGGCGACGCTTTGTTCGGTGGGCCTGGCGACGACTACCTGCGGGGTGGTGCCGGCGAGGACTACCTCGATGGAGGAGCCGGTAACGACCTTCTGAAGGGCGAGAACCACGCAGACGTGGTGATCGGCAGCACTGGTAACGATGAGGTGCACGGCGGTCTGAGCGACGACATCGTGAGTGGTGGTGCGGGCGATGACGTGGCCTATGGCTGGGCCGGCGATGACGTGGTGTTGGGCGGTCTTGGCGCAGACATCGTCCGAGGCGGAACGGGGAGCGACGATCTGCACGGTGGCGCATCCGACGACTTTCTCCATGGAGAAGGCGACGACGACGTGCTGGTTGGCGGCGCAGGCTTCGACAATGGAGACGCAGGCAAAGAACACGATGCGTGTGTCGGGATTGAGTTGCGGTTGCGTTGCGAGCGCTACGGCGTGAACGTCGATCGAGTTGCCGAGAACTCAGCAACGTCCACCCTGTCAGAACTGGCGCCAGCGGAGCACGACGTTGAAAGCGATGCTGATGTCCCCGCCGCTCAGGGTGAGTTGCCCATCGGGGAGTTCGATGTTGAGACCGGCGCCGAAGCACCTGCCGCTGAGGCTGGACTCGGTGCTGTTTCTCCCGAGGGCGAAGCGGTGGTCAACAGCTAAGTTGCCCTCGTGATGGATCCGCTGGAGGCCGCAGAACTCGCTCGTCGCTACTTCGATGAGCTCAGCTGTCTCGAGTCTCATACGTCGTTGGCAGGCGATGGCAGTGATCAGTCACTGGAGGCTGCATACGCCGTGCAGGAGGCCTTCCAACAGCTCCACCTCGACCAGGGTGCCGAGATCGCCGGGTACAAGGTCGCTCTGACGTCTGCGGCGATGCAAGAGTTCGTCGGCGTCGATCAACCTCTTGCGGGTGCGGTGTTCGACCATGCGGTGCACTCCTCACCAGCAACGGTTGATCTCGGAACGCATCGTCACCTCGGCGTCGAGTTTGAGATCGCCGTTGTGGTGAACACAGACATGCCAGGGTCAGGCGATTCGCACACGCAGGCGAGCGTGGAGGCCACCGTCGGTGCGTGCATCCCCGCCTTCGAGCTGGTCGAAGATCGCAACGCCGACTATGCCGATCTCAACGCATTTGATCTGATCGCTGAGAACTCCTGGAACGCCGGCGTTGTGCTCGGATCAGCGCAGCCCGATTGGCAGCAACTCGATTTGGTCAACGGTCGTACGCAGCTCATCACAAACGGCGACGTCGCAGGTGAGGGCCGCACAGGTGATGCGCTTGGCCATCCCTTTGCAGCCGTGGCCTTTCTCGCAAATCACCTGAATAGACGGGGACAGATGCTGCTGGCTGGTCAGTTCGTCATGACGGGCAGCAGCATTGTGACGGTGTTCCCGTCGAGCGGTGATGAGCTCACCTTCACCATCGATGGGCTCGGCGACGTGCAGCTGTCCTGCCGCTAGCGGCTTGACGCTCAGACCGCCGACGGGATCTCAGCCCTTGTAGCTCTTGAGCATGTGGGCAGCGCCGTGTGGACCGTTGAGCGCTGCGTTCTCTCCGTAGATCGCTTCTTTTTGCCAGGCGTAGTTCTTGCGGTTTGCGGCAAGCGGAGCGAGTTCTGCGGCCCGAGTGATCGCGGCGTCGCGGAGCTGGTCGAGCGGCAGAGCAGCTTCGACGATGCCCGCTGCGACGGCGTCGGGGGCCGTCCAGCGCTTGGCCAGCATGATGGTTTCGTGGAAGGCAGGTGCCGGAATCTTGTGGCGGAAGAGCGCGATTTCAGGGATCGGCACGGTCATTCCGATTTGTAGTTCGTTGGCACACAGAAAGCCTCGGTCTTCGCGCATCAGCCGAACGTCATGGCACAGGGCGCTCATGAAACCGGCACCGAAGGTGTGTCCGTTGACGGCAGCCACGGTGGGTACGGAAAGCGTGATCGTCCGCCCCATGACGGACATGAACTCCGGCCCGAACGCTTCGCGGTCACCACCGGGGTGACCTGGGTCGTCAGCCGATAGCCAATCGAGATCGAGGCCATTCGAGAAGAACTTCTCGTTGGCCGATGTCGTGACGAGCGCGGCGGGCCCTTCCGAAGCCTCGATCTCGTCGAGGGCCTTGGCCCACGCCCGGGTAAACGTGGTGTTCCAGCGGTTCTCGCCCTCCGTCATCGTGAGGACAAAGACATCGTCGTGGCGTTCGAGCTCGATCATCCAGCGATCTTAGGAGGTGCGCCGACAGGTGCACCGACCAATGTGATGGTTCGGAACCAACAACTCATGGAAGCAATCCTCGCGGCCCCTCAGGCCCGAGGGTCACCACTCTCTTCCGGATTGCGAAGTTCTCCGCCGTCGACCCAGGCGCGGACGTTCGGCCGAATCTCTACCGGGACTTCGATGCGGACCGATCCACTCTCCGGCAGGTCGAGCTCGAGATAGCGGTGACCCATCGCAGCGGCTGTTGCCGATCGGGCAGAGGTTGTGGTTCCTCGCCAACGCCTCACGTGCACGCTGTCGAGGTGCAACTCGACTCGCAGCAGTAGGCGGCTGGCGGCAAACAGACCGGCGACGATCGCCGGCACAAGAATGAGCGGCTGCGTGTTGACGAGCCCGATCACCGCCGCTGCCGCAATCGCACCAATCGCGATCGCCTGGAGCCTGCTACCCACAATCACCAGAGGATCCGGTCGACTCACTGACTCGACGGTATCGGCTGTCGACAAACGCGGATTGAATCTCGGTCAGACGTGCGTCCTGGAAGCTCCCAACACCCACCAGAAGCAAGGCCAGCAACCGTAGGATCGTTCGATGATTCGATATGGCGTGATCGGTACCGGAATGATGGGGATCGAGCACATTGAGAACGTCAATGCCCTTGACGGAGCGGTTGTCACCGCCGTGTCTGACCCCAACGAAGGATCACGCCAACAAGCACTGGAGGCGGCCGGCGGGGTTGAGGTGTTCGAAAATCACAGTGACCTGATTGCGAGTGGTCTGTGCGACGCGGTCGTTGTCGCAAGCCCCAACTTCACACACATCGACGTTGTGCGTGACCTGCTCGCTTCGGACCTGCATCTGCTGATCGAAAAGCCGCTGTGCACGACCGTGAGCGATTGCGAGGCGCTCATCGAGCTCGAGGCCGCAGCCGGGCGATCCGATCGCGTTGTCTGGGTCGGCCTCGAATACCGGTACATGCCAGCGGTCGCACGGCTGGTTGCCGACGCCAGCTCGGGACTTGCTGGCGATCTGCAGATGATGTCGATCATCGAGCATCGGTTCCCATTTCTCGTGAAGGTCGACGACTGGAACCGGTTCAGCGTCAACACCGGCGGAACCTTGGTCGAGAAGTGCTGCCACTTCTTCGACCTGATGATGTTGGTCTTGGGAGAGCGGCCTGTCCGAGTCTTCGCATCCGGTGGTCAAAACGTGAACCACCTCGACGAGGTCTACGACGGGAAGACGTCCGACATCCTCGACAATGCGTATGTGATCGTCGAGTTCCCGGGCCAGCGGCGAGCGATGCTCGACCTGTGCATGTTTGCCGAGGCGACGAACGAGCAAGAGATCGTTTCGGTGATCGGAGACACGGGCAAGCTCGAAGCCCGACTTCCGTCCGGCTCGTTCTTCACCGGCCGTCGTGGTGAGCATTGGATTGGCCAGGCCGAACTCGAGGTCGTGCACGACGACACGATCCTCCACGAGGGTTTGCATCACGGCTCGAGCTACGTCGAACACGAGCGATTCTGCGCCGCGATTCGCGGTGAAGGCCCCGTCGAAGTCACCCTCGAAGATGGTCTCTGGTCCGTTGCCGTCGGCGCTGCTGCGCACCTGAGTATTGAACAGGGTCGGCCAGTCGAGATGAGTGAGGTGTTGTCGTGACCTCGTTGCGACCGGTTGAAATGTCGTGGTTCTCCGCTCTGTGCGATGACGACTATGAGTTCCTCGGCGTGCCCGATCCCGAACTGTTGAGCACGTGGGAACACTGCCGCAACATCGTGCTCACCGCCGATCGGTACGGCTTCGACAATGTCTTGTTGCCGTCTGGCTACCAGCTCGGCATTGACAACACGGCGTTCGCTGCGGGCATGGCTCCGCTGACGAACAACATTCGACTGCTGTTGGCCGTTCGGATGGGCGAGTTGGTTGTTCCGCAGGTGGCTCGGCAGATGGCCACCATCGATCAGATGCTCCAGGGCCGCCTCACGATCAACATCATTTCGAGCGACCTGCCGGGCGAAACCCTGGACTCTGAGCCCCGATATCGCCGGTCCACCGAGACGATGTACGTGTTGCGTGAGCTGTTGGACGGTCGGGCAGTCGACTACCGCGGTGATCATCTCAGCGTGAAGGTCGATCCCCCCAGAATCTCGACGGTCTCAGGTCGGTCGCCACTGTTTTACTTCGGAGGCTTGTCACCGGCGGCTCGGGAGTGTGCGGCAGCTGCAGCGGACGTGTTTCTGATGTGGCCGAACACCACAGACAAGGTGCTCGAGGTCAAAGCCGACATGGACGCCCGGGCGGCAGCCAAAGGGCGCTCGTTGCGCTACGGCTGGCGGAGCCACGTCATCGTGCGCGAGAGCGAAGATCAGGCTCGCGCCGCGGCTCGTCGTCTGCTTTCCCGACTCGATGCTGAAACGGGCGAAGCCATCCGCAAGAAGTCACTCGATTCAGGGTCGGCTGGTGTGGCCGCCCAGACGCAGCTACGCGACGGGGCTGACGATGAAGGCTACGCCGATCGTCATCTCTGGACGGGAGTCGGCCGAGCCCGCTCTGGTGCTGGCGCGGCCATCGTTGGTGATCCCGATCAGGTCTTGGCGAAGATCAACGAACTGACCGAAGCCGGTATCGACGCCTTCATTCTCTCGGGCTACCCGCACGCCGCAGAGTGCGATCTCTTCGCCCGCTACGTGTTGCCCCACATCAATCACGCTCGGCTCGAGTTCGAGCCGAGCTCGATCAACGTGAGCTAGGGCACCGCGGGGCCTCGGCAGTGCTACTTGAGGGCGACGGTGCCCGGGGGAGCGAGGTGGATCCAGGTGTTGCCCGGAGTCAGTTCGACTGGCTCGAGATCTGCGTTGAAGAACTTGATCGGGTCCTCTGGGCCTTGGCGGCTCCAGACCCCCCGGATCAGCTTTCCATCGGTCAGTATGAAGGCGGTTTGTTCGCCAACCGTGATGGCGTGTGGCGACCGACTGTCTGCCGGGCTGGTCGTGTAGTTCGTGACCATCACAATCACGTTCTCAGGCGTCACGGCACGACCTGTTGTGTCGACGTGCACCGAACCGTTCATGGTGCGAGTCCATGCCGTGCCGTTCCAGTCATAGCTCGAGACCGAGCTGCCGAAGTTGACCGTGATCCCGTTCGAGGCAACACCTGCCGATGGGTCGGTTGAGGCTCGGTAGTCGAACATGAGGGGTGGAGGCGAGCCAGCAGCACCGCCCGCAGCCCGCAGCGATGCGGTTCGGGCGAAGAGGTTGTCGGGGGCGGGTCGACCGGTGTCGCGGAAGTACGCGTTCCCGGCTTCGACGGCGTTGACGTTCCTCACGATGCCGCGCTGGGCGAGTGAAGCTGTGACGAGCGGGTTTGCGCCCGAAGCCGAGAGCAGCGGGTTGTTCAGCGGTTCGAGGAGGTCGAAGTCGCTGGTGCGCACCGAACGAATCGGCCCGATGACAGCAGGCTCGTGGCTTTGATAGAGCGCCAAGAGACGGGTGAAGTTTCCTTCGACCACGATCTCGTAGACGACGTCGGCGTCGTGGAGGCCAGCTTGTGGGCGACCGGCATCCACGTTGTCGACCTTTGCGGCGATCACCCCGGCGGCGCGAACACGGGTGGTGGCTTCTCCGGTAAGGGGGTGGGTTGCCGGAAACAACCGAGCCATGCGGGCTCCGTATTCGGGGCTGAACAGAAAGCCGCCCATGGCTTGGCGGTAGGGCATGCCATTGTCGAGTTGATCGGCCCAGAACGCGAGGCCTGTGGGCTCGGGAGCCCGTTGCAAGACGCCGACGTACAACATGGTGGCTCGCACAAGGCCGTCGGTTTGCTGCTTGAATTCGGGGCCCTCGGAGAACTGGGCCATCATCGTGCCCCGCTTGAGGCCACCGTTGAGCTGAGCGAGCCAGAATTCGCGGCCTGCGGCGTCAGAGCCACGACCGAGCACGTTCTGGTACACACGCTCGACGTATTGCGCGTTGGTGAGTGATCCGTAGCGCTGAATGAACTCGGGCGATTCAGCAAAGAAATTCGAGACGTCAGTGATGGTCCAACCAGAACGGACTTGGCCGGCCCAGAACTGCAGCCCGTCGATGTCGGGTGAACGCTGGAGGTGAGCGAAGAAGAGACGGACGATGGGAGCGACGGCGTCGGCGAACTCGGGCGTCGAGACCATGGTCTCGATGAGGGCGGCCGGGTCTTCGCCGCCCCGCAAGCGTGCCGACCAGAACGCAAGGCCACCCGCATCGGGGTTGCGGAGCAGAAAATCGTTGTATTGCTGGGTAACGAAGTCTTCTGGAGCTACATCGAGTGGCGAGACACTCGTTGGCCCCTGTTGGGCCGTAGCAAACGGAGGTGCGATCGTGGCCAGAACGGCCGAGACGACAAGGCTGACAAGCAGACGACGCATTTGGCCGACCTTAGTAGGTGTGGTCATCGGCACCACGCGGAGTAGGCACTTCTAGGGAGGATGTACCTACGGCGATCACGGCGAGCGCTACCGGCCCTACGCGATTGCTTCGATTGGCAGATTCCTGCACTGCGTCCGTGCAATCTCCTGCCAATTGTGGGGCTGGCTTTTCAGCTCTCGACGCCGACTGCGCAGGCTTCGTCGCCACGGGCGACAGAGCCCTCGATGGCGACGGCTGTCTCGCCGTAGAGGTTTTCGAGCAGTCCCTTGACCATGCCCCGGTCGACGGCACAGATCACCGGATGTTCGATCGCGACGTCGCCGAAGGGGCAGTGTCCAGAAACGATTCGCAGGTCGCCGTCCTCACCTTCAGCGTGGGCCGCAAACCCGTGCGATGAGAGTGCGTCGGCAACGACATGGAGGGCCGACCGGAAGGAACGTTGCGTTGATTCTTCGTCGCGCGATGCCCCGCTGGCCTTCATCGAGCCCGCCATTTTCCGGCCGAACTCGATGCCGACTTCCTCGGCGAGTTCTGCAGCAACGTCGTTGGGCAGGCGAGACAGTGCCTTGCCGAGCAGCGTGACGAGGATGTCGTCGTGGCCGAGATCGAACTCGAGTTCAAGCTCGGAGTTGGTTGGTCGGTAGATCTTGGCGGGCCGTCCGGCACCAGCCGAGGCCCGCTGACCGACTTCGAGGTAGCCACTCGCCACGAGCTTGTCGAGGTGATGCCGTGCCACATTGGGATGCACACCGTTGGCATCCGCAACGTCGTTGGCGGTCATGCCATCGGCGTGTTCGTGGACGAGCAGATACATGTCACGCCTCGTCGGATCACCGAATGCCGAACTCACTGCGTTGACGAGATTCGCGAACTCGGTCGGGCTCAGGGTGCGGTTGAGGGGCCGATCGACCATTTGGCTAGCCTACCGACAATCATTCTCCCTATCCCCGTAGGAGAAATTCATGTCTCTCACACAAGATGCCGTCATCGAGGCCTTGCGTCCCGTTCAAGATCCGGAGCTGCACCGCAGCATCGTCGATCTTGGGATGGTGCGAAGCGTCGATATCGCTCTGCCCAACGTCACCGTTGCCATTGATCTGACGATTGCGGGCTGCCCGCTGAAGGTCGAGATCAACAACAGCGTGACCGACGCAGTCAAAGCGCTCGACGGCGCCGACAACGTCACGGTCGAGTTCGGGGTGATGACCGACGAACAGCGCGAGAACATTCGCCGCACGTTGCACGGCGACCCTGGCGCCACGGCCGGATCTCAGCAGGCCCATGGTCATGCTGAGGGGCGGGCCATCCCGTTTGCAGACCCCGGCTCGAATACCCGGGTGCTCCTCGTTGCGTCTGGCAAAGGCGGTGTTGGCAAGAGTTCGATCACGACCAACTTGTCTGTTGCACTCGCGGCTCGAGGGAAAAAGGTCGCCGTTGTCGACGCCGATGTGTGGGGATTCTCGATTCCCCGAATGCTCGGCATCGACCGCGAGCCAACGATCATCGACGAGATGATCGTGCCGCCCGAGGCCAACGGGGTGCGCTGCATCTCCATGGGGTTCTTCGTCGAAGAGAACCAGCCGGTGATCTGGCGGGGTCCGATGCTGCACAAGGCGCTCGAGCAGTTCCTCACCGATGTCTTTTGGGATGAGCCCGACTATCTCGTGGTCGACCTTCCGCCGGGCACTGGCGACATCTCGCTGTCGATTTCGCAGTTCCTGCCACGAGGCGAACTCATTGTGGTCACCACGCCGCAACCAGCAGCCCAACGGGTGGCGCAGCGAGCCGCGTACATGGCCCACAAGGTCAACATCGCAGTCACCGGCGTCATCGAAAACATGAGCTGGTTCACGGGCGACGATGGCAAGCGCTACGAGCTCTTTGGCTCGGGTGGCGGCGACGAGCTCGCTCGTGAGCTTGACGTGCCGCTGCTGGCGACGGTGCCGCTCGTTCCCGAGCTGCGAGAGGGTGCTGACACCGGTCTGCCAATTGCTGTCGAGACCGAGACAGAGGCTGGCAAGGTGTTCGCCGAACTCGCTGAGCTGCTCGATGTCACGCTGGCACCAAAGCGTCGGTATCGGTCCGAGCTGAAGATCACCTGACCGGACCAACGAGTAGGTAGGTTGAAGGAATGGATCTGAAGATCGGTATTGCTCAGTCAACGCAGGTCGTCGATGTCGAGCTGCCTGACGACGCTGTTCGCGACGACCTCAAGAGCGCCATCGAGGCTGCGCTTTCCGGCGAGTCGAGCGTGCTCTGGGTTGCCGACAAGCGGGGTGCCGAGTTGGCCGTCCCGTCTGAGCGGATCTCGTTCGTGCAACTCGGTGGCGACGAAGACGGTCGCCGCATTGGTTTCGGAGCCTGACAGCGCCTCGGGGTCACGAACGACCCCGCTACATCCCCTCAGCCGCCGGCTGATCATCGTCGCCGGCAAGGGCGGCGTCGGACGGTCGACCGTTGCCGCCGCCATTGCGGTTGAAGCCGCGGCCGCCGGCAAGCGTGTGTTGGCGGTCGATGTCGTTGCCGACGGCGGGCTCTCCGCTGCGCTCGGCCCGGCAGCAACTCGGTTCGAGCGAGCCAATGGTGGACTCCTCGAGGTGCTCGAACTGAGCACCGAGGAAGCACTGCGGGAGTACGTCGACATCTATCTACGGGTGCCGATCTCGCCGACTCGGCTCGGCCCGATCGCCGCGATCTTTGACTACGTCGCCACCGCAGCGCCGGGTGTGCGTGAGATTTTGACCATCGGCAAGATCGCCTACGAGGTCCGAGAGGAAAATTGGGATCTGGTTGTGGTTGACGGCCCGGCGACCGGGCACTGCGTCGAGCTTCTTGCGGCAGCCGACAACCTGACGGATCTGATTGGCATCGGTCCACTCGTCGAGCAGACCCGATGGGTCGGAGGGATCCTCAGCGATCCGGCCACGACGGCGGCAGTTGTCGTGGCGCAGGCCGAAGAACTTCCGGTCGCAGAGACGACAATGTTGCTCGAGCGGCTTCACAACGAGACTGACGTCGACATCGCCGGCATTGTGGTCAACAAGGTGCCACGCCGTGTCACCGGGCCGGGCCGTAGCGAACTCGTTGCGGTCGAAGAGAGCGACGGAGATCTTGCGCAGGCTGCGCATGTGGCTCTCAGTTCGTCCGACACGGCCATTGAGCAGCTCGAGATCTTGGCTGATCTTGGCCATGAGACAGCCGTCGTCGACCTCGCGGCTGAGCCGGTGGCAGAAGTGCGGCGGGTGCTGGCGGCGTGGGGTGCCCCGGGTGGCGATCAGTGAGTCAGCCTCGCCTCTCAGCCGAAGCCGACCGGCTCATCGAGACAGCTCAGCTGATCATCGTGACGGGCCCAGGTGGAGTTGGAAAGACCACGTTGTCCGCGGCCCTGGCCGCTCGCGCCGCGCAGCTGCACGAACGGCGAACGCTGGTGGTCACCGTTGACCCGGCGCGCCGACTCGCAGATGCTCTGGGGCTCGACGAGTTTGATGACGAGGCGGTGCTCGTCCCCGTCGGTGTCGGGGATGGTCGCTTCTGGGCCCGCATGGTCGACATGGAGCGCAGCTGGGATGCGCTCGTTCGAGATCTTGCTCCCGACCAAGAAACGGCCGAGCAACTGCTTGCCAATCGTCTCTATCGGACGCTCACGCAGCGGTTCGTGCAAAGCCACGACTACATCGCCCTCGACCAGCTCGTTGGGCTCGCAGACGACGACCGTTACGACCTCGTCGTCATCGACACCCCGCCCTCGGTTCACGCCCTCGATGTGCTCGATGCGCCTGAGCGCATGCTCGACTTCTTTGCCAGCCGCTTGCTGCGTTGGCTCACTGCGCCGTATCGCAGTCGCTTGGTGATGACGGCGGCCAAGCCGTTTCTCGCCGTCGCCGAGCGCTTGCTCGGAGGCCCTTTCTTGGCCGAGATCGCCGACTTCTTCTGGCTGTTCTCTGCCCTGCAACCGCAGTTCGTCGTGCGTGCCACCGACGTCCGCGATCGTCTCGACGACCCCGACACCCGCTACGTCGTTGTCCACACGCCCGAAGCTGGGCCTGCTCAGCAAGCTCGCGAACTGAGTGCTGAGCTCGCAGAGCGAGGCCACGACATTGCGCTCAGGTTGGTGAATCGGGTTCTGGCGACGCCGTTGCGCGACATCGACGACGACGAGTTGGCATCAGTGAGCGACGTGGATGCCCGAGCTGCGCTCGGCTCTGTGCGAGATCAGGCTCGGCGCCAAGCTGCACTCGTCGCCGATTCTGGGCTTGGCGGTTCTGGGAACGGTGCCGTCCAGACCGTCTCCTGGCACGCCGAAGCGGTTGGCGACTTGAAGGGCCTCGTGGCCCTGCTCGACGGCAGCGATTCAGCGTGAGTGGTCGATCAGACGGTTGGTAAGACTGCCTATAAGGCTGGTGGGCCGAGCGAGTCATCAGACGGGTGAGGCGGCCGTTGTGACCCCCCACCGTTCGGCATCAAGATCGTGTCATCACTTCTGAGGAGGCTCTAATGGCTGAGAAGAAAAGCGACGTGTGGGCAGACCAAGTCGTGCGTGAGGAAACTGCGGCGAGTCACCCCTGTCCCCGATGCGAGAGCGACGGATCGGTCGATTTCTTCGACCTCGTTCGCGGCATTGCATCGCTGCACTGCTCGAATTGTCCGACGGCCTGGGTCGTCGAGACCGAAGCGCCGTATGCGGGAATCAGTCGGCGCTAACCAGTCGGCGTACGCGGGCAATCGCCCGCGCTGCAACTGACTGCAATTCGAGCCGCTACTCGAAGCCGCAGCAATTAGCCTGAACCCGTGTCCAGCCTGAGTGATCTCGTCAAACGTCATTCCCAGCTGGGTCCTGAAGACCGAGTTCACCTTCGGCGCTTGATTGGCTCTTGGAGTCTGCTTTCTGACCTGTCGTTCGCCGACTTGCTGTTGGTGGTGCCTGTCGAGTCGAGCCAAGGCGACCAGCCGGGACGATTCGTCGTCGTGGGTCAAGTCCGCCCGGCCACAACCCAAACCCTCTACCGCGATGATCAGGTTGGTCGCTTCTTTGCCTTCGGTGACAGGCCGATCCTCGTCGATGCGCTCGAGTCTGAATCAGTTGTTCGGGGCGAGACGACGCGTAGTGATGGCTCGCGTCCAGAGGGCGATCCAGGCGAGCTCGTTTCAGTCATCGCAGTACCGGTGAGGCGCGCTGGAAAGACAGTTGCGGTCCTGAGCTACGAGGCTCGGCAGCGGCGAGAACCCGATCGCAGCGAACTCGAACGTGAATACCACCGGGTTTCGGACCGCGTCATCTCCATGATCGCGGCTGGCGACTTTCCCTTTGCATTCGATGAGGAGTCAGAGTTGGCTCCCCGCGTTGGCGACGGCGTCATCATCGCAAACGCCGCAACCAAGGTGACCTACTCGTCGCCCAATGCCGTCTCCGCGTTGCACCGCATGGGCTTTCACGCCAACGCGGTCGGCCGAGATCTAGACGATCTCGGATTCCAACACGACGCACTGCGCACGGCGTTTCGACTGCGGGTTCCAGTGACCGACGAGATCGAACGCGGTACATCGATCAACGTGATGATGCGACTGCTCCCGTTGATCGACTCCGGCGAGATCACCGGCGCTGTGGTTTTGCTTCGTGATGTCTCTGATTTGCGCCGGCAGGAACGACTGCTGGTGTCGATGGACGCCACCATCCGCGAGATCCATCACCGGGTGAAGAACAACCTGCAGACCGTGTCGTCGTTGCTGCGCCTTCAGGGCCGTCGCCTCGAGGCGCCCGAAGCGAAGCAGGCCATCGAAGAGTCGGTTCGCCGCATCCGGTCGATTGCGCTCGTTCACGAAATCTTGGCTCAAGAGGGCGGCGACGATGTCGAGTTCGAGGAGATCTTGCGACCCATCGTCGCAATGGTCGAAGAGGGGTTGGTGGCGCCCGATCGTCCGATCGTCTTCCGAGTGGTCGGCGATGGGCCGACCATGCCAGCAGCGACGGCCAGTTCGCTCGCGGTGGTGTTGACCGAACTTCTCCAGAATGCGGTCGAGCATGGCTATCCGCCGGGGAGCACCGGAGGCCAAATCACCATCGAAATGGTGACGAGTCCTGCTGGTCTGACGGTGCGCGTGCACGATGACGGCGCCGGCCTGCCCGAAAGCTTCGATCTCGAGAGCAGCGACGGGCTCGGCCTCACGATCGCCCGGACGCTCGCGTCCGGAGAGCTGGGCGGCACCATCACGCTGCGGCCTGCGTCAACCACAACTGCAGGCAGCACCGAGAGTGGGACCGTCGCCCAGATTCAAGTTCGATTTGAGGCGGAGTCCTGACGGAACCCGTCAGTTGACACCAACCTCGATGACGCGCTGGTTCAGAGCTGGCTGCGGCGGCGAGCCAGGTAGGTGCGGCGCAGTTGGCGACGCTCCTCCTCGGAGGTGCCACCCCACACGCCCGTGTCCTGGTTGGCGCGAAGCGCAAACTCAAGGCACTGGATCTGCGCCGTGCAACTCATACAGACGGCTTTGGCTTCGTCAATCTGCGTGATTGCCAAACCGGTGGTGCCGATCGGAAAGAACAAATCCGGATCGGTGTCGCGACATGACGCTGTGTCACGCCAACTTGTGTCGATTGGATCGTCAGGTTGTGCGGCAACCTTCCGAGCTACCCGGTCAAACATTGCAGGCCCTGAAGCCTCGTGATCGGTATACGAGCGTGAGGTGTGACCCTCTGCGATCGTCATCTACTGTCCTCCCCAACAGTCGATTTATGACCGGCGATGATTCGTTCGGTCCCAGCACGAACGTAGCTTTTAGTTTGAAGCTCGTAAAGGTTTTGTTGTGACGGATTTCGCAGACGCACCAGATGGCATTGGCAAACTCCCCGCGATTGTCGCTCATCGCGGAGCCTCATTCGCCTACGCGGAGAACACCATTGCCGCTTTTGTGGGAGCGCAAGAGCTCGGCGCAGTCGGCAGCGAGTTGGACGTAAGAAAAGCTGCAGATGGAGTGCTCGTTGTTCACCATGACGCGCACCTGAACGACGGACGCCTCATTCGTGACCTTGCGTCAGCCGCGCTGCCCGAGTTTGTGCCGACGCTGTCTGAGGTCTTCGCCGCTGTTCCCGATGGGTTCATCAACGTCGAAATCAAAAACCATGCGCACGAGCCCGACTTCGATGCCGACCAGGCAGTCGCACGAGAGGTTGTCGAGCTGCTGGGTGAGCTCGGAGTCGGCGACCGGGTGTTGGTGTCGTCCTTCGACTTCGAGACCGTGCTGGCCGTACGGGAAGCCGACGATCGGCTGCAGACCGGATGGCTGTTTTGGGACGACCCGGACCACGAACAGATCGTCGTCGCCGATGAAATTGCCCGGGCGGTCGACCACGGCGTCAACGCCATTCATCCTCACAACCCACTCGTTGGTGCAGAGGTCGTGCTGCAAGCCCACGATGCTGGGTTGGCGGTCAACGTCTGGACAACAGACGATCCAGATCGGCATCGCGAACTTGCATTGTTCGGCGTCGATGCGGTGATCACGAACAAGCCGGATGTGGCCAAGGAAGCCTTCTCCCAGCTCTAACTCGCCTACCGCCCGTAAGGCACGACGAATCGAACTGCATTCGGACGATGCTCGAGTCGCAGCGTGGTCACAGGGTCGAACGGTTCGCCGTCGAGTTGGAACGGGAACGGTTCGTCAGAGGTGATCGTCACGCTGGTGACATCGCTCCAATGGTGCTGGGCACCGCGATCGGCCAGGCCCCCGCTTCGCATGGCCGCGTTCATGGCCCCTGCGAGGTTGGTCACGCTCATTGAGTCGAGCGCCACGATCGACAGCGGTGTCGAGAGGTTCACCTCCGGAGCGAGATCGAGAGGCCGGTTGCCGACAAAGGTGTAGGGATTGACGTTCATCGCGACCGCCATCTCGGCCCGGTCAATGACCCGGCCGTCGTCAGACTCGACTCGCAGTGACAGCGCTTCGCGCTCTGGTGACGCCCACGTGCGAAGCGCAGCAGCAATGAACCACGGATGTCCTGCAAATCGCTTGAGTGGACTGCGTCGTTCAACGCGATGTACGACGGCAGCGTCGAATCCTGCTCCGACGTGGAACACGAACACCCGGTCGTTGGCAACGCCAACGCTCCCCGGCGCGAACTCTTCACCCTTTTCGAGTGTCGCCAGGAGAACGTCGATGGCTGCGTCGAGATCGTTGGGATACCCAATGGCCCGGGCAAAGACATTTGTTGACCCGCCGGGAAGGGGAGCGAGCCCACAGTCGGTGTCGAGCAGCCCGTTGGCCGCCTCGTTCACGGTGCCGTCGCCGCCGATCGTGACCACGACGTCGGCACCTTCCTTCATGGCTCGGTGGGCCAAGCGGGTGGCGTGGTTGCGGCGCGTCGTGGTTTGGACGGTGAGGTCGTGGTGCCGGCCGAGGCGCTGTTGGGCAACGACCAGGCCGCGACGCTTGACCGACGAAGCCATCGGATTGACGATGAGCGTGAGCTTCACTGTGACATTGTGACCTGCCTTGCAGGTCAGCTTCGCCATCTGGGTGTCATCGTCAGAGCTGCTGCGCGATTGCATTGTGACCTGCTTTGCAGGTCAGCTTCGCGATTACATTGGGACCTGCTCCGCAGGTCGGCTTCGCCATCTGGGTTTCAGACTCAGGGCTGCTTCGCTCCGCTTCGCAGCGTTGCGCCGCATGTCAGCTTCGCCAGCTCGCTTTTTCGAAGGTCAAAACACCGAGTCCGAACGATTGACCGGTCGGTCAAGTCATCCTCTAGGATGACGCCCCATGAAGGTCGTCGTATGTGTCAAACAAATTCCCGATCCGGCTGATCCAGGGGCGCTCGATCCCGAGACCCGGACCCTCAAGCGAGACGTCAAACTGATTCTCGACGAGTCCGACAGCTACGGCGTCGAGATGGGTTTGCAGCTCGTCGACAACGCCGGTGGCGGCGAGGTCACCTTGGTCTCGATGGCCCCCAACAACGAACAGTCGGGTCTTCGTACCGCCCTCGCAATGGGCGCAGCATCGGCGACGCTGATCAGCGACACCGAGCTCATCGGTTCTGACGCACTCACCACCGCAAAGGTGTTGGCTGCTGCCATCAAGGACCAAGAGCCCGATCTTGTCATCGCAGGCTCGGAAAGCTCCGACGGCTACACGGGCACCGTGCCCGAGATGATCGCTGCCGTGCTCGATCTCCCGTCTGTCACTGCGGCAAAGAGCATCGAAGTCGGTGGCGACGCCATCCAAGTGCAGCGCCAGACCGACGCCGGCTACGACGTCGTCGATTGTCCGCTGCCCGCCGTCATCAGCGTCACCGCCGGTGTTGTTGAACCCAGGTATCCGTCGTTCAAGGGCATTATGGCCGCCAAGTCGAAGCCGCTCGACGAGAAGTCGAGCGCCGATCTCGGCTTTGCGGCCGACGCCGTTGGCTGGGCCGGTTCTGGCCAAGAAATCGTTGACGTGGCTGAGGCCCCGCAGCGCGAGGCAGGTGAAGTCATCGAAGACGATGGCGAAGCCCACCTCAAGATCGTTGAGTTCCTCGAGAATCTGAAGGTGATCTGATCATGACTCTGGACACGATTTGGGTATACGCCGAGGTGGTTGATGGCGAGGTCACGTCGACGACGCTCGAACTCCTCACCAAGGCTCGCGACCTCGCCGACACGGTTGCTTGTGTCGTTGCTGGCGACGAGGGCGACGACGTCGCCGAGACGCTCGGCTCTTACGGCGCTGAGACTGTCTACGAAACTGGCGACCTCGATGGCGCCCTCGTTGGCGTGCCAGTGGCCGGAGCCATCGCCGCTGCGTGCGAAGCAGGCGACGGCCCCGATGCCATTCTCGCCGCCACGACCTACGACGGCCGCGACGTTGCCGCTCGCCTTTCGGTCAAGCTCGACTGCACGGTGATCACCAACTGTGTCGACGTCGAGGTTGACGACGACACGCTGATCGGCACCGAGCCGATCTTCGGTGGTGCAACCGACATCAAGACAAAACTCACCGGTGATGGTCCTCACATCGTGCTGCTTCGCCCGAAGTCGTTCGCCGCAGAGCCGTCCGGTGGCGACGAGGCAGATGTTGAAGAACTCGACGTGCCCGATCTCGGCAGCTCGGCAGGAGCCACCGTTTCTGATCGGTTCGTTGAGGAATCCGAGGGTCCGAAGCTCGACGAGGCCGATCTCGTCGTCGCTGGCGGCCGCGGCCTCGGTGAAGCCGAGAAGTTCTCGATGGTCGCTGACCTTGCTTCGTCGCTGAACGGCGCTGCTGGCGCCTCGCGTGCCATTGTCGATGCTGGTTGGGTTCCGTACTCACAGCAGGTTGGCCAAACCGGCAAGGTCGTCAAGCCCAACGTCTACGTCGCTTGTGGCATCTCCGGAGCTACGCAGCACCTCGTTGGCATGAAGGGTTCGAAGAACATCATCGCCATCAACAAGGACCCCGAGGCCCCGATCTTCGGTATCGCCGATCTCGGCATCGTTGGTGATGTCCACAAGGTGATGCCAGCGCTGCTCGAGGCCCTCGCCGCTCGCTGAGCCGACAAACAATCGAAACGTCGAGAGCCTGGGTCGCGACCCAGGCTCTCTTCGTTTTCCGGTGGAAGCTAGGGTCACCGCATGACCGATCAAGCGACCATCACACGTCTCACGGGCGAAACCGTCGAACTTTTGCAAGCGCTGATCCGCAACCAATGCGTGAATGACGGGACGCCGGAGTCGGGTGAGGAAGATCGTTCGGCTCGGCTGCTTCGAGATGAGCTCGAAGGCACCGGAGTCGACATGCAGATGTACGAACCCACTCCGGGGCGAACATCGCTGATCGCCCGGTATCCGGGCACTGACCCGAGCGCTCCTGCGCTCTGTCTGATGGGCCACACCGACGTCGTGCCCGTGTCGCCCGATGGGTGGGAGCGTGATCCGTTCGCCGGTGAGTTGGTCGGCGACCCGAATGCAGGCAGCTCGGAGGTGTGGGGTAGGGGATCGGTCGACATGCTCAACCTCACCTCATCGATGGCGGTTGCCTTCCGCCACATCGTGCAGACTGGCCAACGGTATCCAGGAGACATCATCTACTTCGCCGTCGCCGACGAGGAGGCAGGCGGCACCCACGGCGCCGAGGTGTTGGTGCGAGACGAATGGGATGCCCTGCGTTGCGACTATGTGCTCACCGAGTTCGGCGGCATGGCCTACAACAACAGCGCTGGCCATACCTTGCTTGTCACGACAGCCGAAAAGGGCCTCGGCTGGCGCCGTCTGAAGGTGAAGGGCAAACCCGGGCATGGCTCGGCGCCGTTGAATGCCGACAACGCACTGATCAAGGCCTCAGAGATCGTGCGTCGCTTGTCCGAGTACCGGCCGGCAGCCAAGCTCGACGAGCTATGGGCGGCCAAGATTGCGGCCCTGGGACTCCCAGAGGACCGTCATGCTCGGCTCCTCGACCCAGGGGCGGTGATGGAGGCCATCGCCGAGCTTCCGCGGGGCATCCAGGCCAACGTGCACTCCTGCTCCCACACCACCTTCAGCCCCAACGTGATGCACGGCGGAGTCAAGACCAATGTGATTCCCGACATCGTCGAGCTCGAGGTCGACATTCGAACGGTGCCGGGCGAGACCCCACAGGATGTCGATCAGCACCTTCGTACGGCGCTCGGTGATCTCTACGAGCACGTCGAGATGGAGATCATTCACGAGTGCCCGGCAACGGCATCTCCCAGTGGTGGGCCACTCTGGAGCGCGCTCTCCGATGCAATGCACGTGGCATACCCGGAGGCCGCGATTATTCCCAGCCTTGTGACGGGAGGAACCGACAGCCGGTTCTTCCGAGATCAAGGGGCCGTCGCCTACGGCGCGGGATTGTTGAGCGACAGCATTGACGTCGGCGAGTTCTTCCGTCGATTCCATGGCCACAACGAACGGATCGATGTTGATTCGCTTCGTCTTACCACGCAGCTGTGGCTTGACGTCGTGAACCGTCTCTGGGTTTGATCGGCTAGGTACTGGCGGCGACAGCGCTGGCGCGCAGGTTGTCGGCAACGCGACCGTCGGCAAGCGTGACAGCACGACGGCCAATCGAACGAATGGCAACGGCCTCGGCCGGCGTCCCGGGGCACGGCCAACCAAAACGGAGGGCCAGAGGTACGGTTCCGGTGGGTCCGAGCAACAAAACACGCCCGTCGTCGAGCACTTTGATGCGAAGGTGTTCGGCCAGCGCTGCCGGAACCGAGATGCCCGAGCCACGTACGGATCCCGCCGAGATCGTCACCGTGGCACCTCCGCGCCCGACGAGTTGGAGGTTGCTCGTGTTGGGCACGAGATGCTCGTCGTCATTGGCGTTGATGGCCTGCGGGCCTCGATGAATAACGGTGCCATCGCAAGAAAGATCGAGCGTTGGCCAGCAGGTGATCCAGCTTGCAAACTCGTCGAGACAGCCCAGCCCAGTCACCACGCAATACTCAGCTGGCGTGACAGGGTCCGGCGCTCGACTCGCCAGGGGGAGCGTCTCGTCGATGAGCTTGATGAGTTGGGGCGCCGCGGCACCATTGCCGGTGAGCACGACATGAGAAATGCGCGCCGCGGATGCTGTCAGCGAATCATCCCGGATCATCTCGTCGGCGGGATGGGTGAGGCGGGCAGCAACGCCAATCAGATCATGCAAGCGAGCGGCCACATCCGACGGATCATCGCTGCCGCCCATGCTCAACGGGCTGAGAGCGAGTAGTCGCCTGGTCGGAGGGTCGAAGACGAGGGCCGAGAGCTCGCCGGCGTCGTTGTCAACGACAAGGACCGGACCATCGATTGGAGTGGTGGACACAGCACTGCGGTGAGCGAGCCACCCGGCAGCCGCGGCGACCGGACGATCGATCAGGTCGTCGACGTCGACGGAGATGCCGCCCCTTTGCAAGCCTCGCACAACGTCGGCTCGGCACTGGGGCCCAAATGATGTGGGTACTGCCACGCGCACGTGTTCGTTGCCGCTCAGCTTGGGAGTGACGACAGTGGCGACATCGGCCGCTGCATCAGCGGCCCGCTCATCGACGCCCGTGCACGATAGAACTCGATCAGAGAAGCGACGCGGGCCTTGATCGTTGAGCCACCGAAGCACGAGACCTGGATGGTCTTCTGCAAGAGGAAGCAGACCGCCCTGCTCGAGCTGGTTCGATGCTGCAAACAGGCGATGCCTGCCGATGTCAAGACCGACGCATTCTGTCGCGTCAGATTCGCCCACTTCGCACCCCGCTCACCCATCTGTCCGACAAGATTTCCGAGGCTACTGGCCAAAACACCCACGCAACAATCTGCGTGGGATAGTAGACGTATGAGGGTTGGGACCGCTGTGGCTGTTGCGCTGATGATGACGTCGGCCGCTTGCTCCGATGTGGCGTTTTCGGGTGGAGCTGCGCCCTCAGATGAGGCTGCTGTCGCAGGAACCTCCATGACGAGACCGAGCCCGACGATCACCTCAGGCGACCCACAGGTGGGGTCAACGGTGCAAGCCACAACTGAGCCGGCGACGACCGCATCGACGACCAGCACTGCCTCAACGATTGCGCCCAGAGCCGACGTGGTGATCGGTATCGCCGGCGACTCCACCTTCACGAATGGCCTCGAGACCCGGGACCCGTTCGGGCAAGTCACCGCCGAACTTCAGGCTCCCGACCTCATGGTGATCAATCTCGAAACGGCGGTTGCTGATCCGGGAGTTGGTCGGCCCCCGGTCGACAAGGCTTTTCTGTTCTTGTCTCCGCCGGAGTCTCTTGATCTGCTCACCGCCGCAGGGATCGACGCTGTGACCCTCGGCAACAACCATGCGCTCGACTTCGGACCGGCGGCCCTCGAGCAAACGCTCGACGAGCTCGACGCCCGCGGCATCCTGAGAGTCGGGGCGGGTCGGACCGAAGCGGAGGCCTACGAACCGCTCATCGTGCCCGTGGGCGACTGGACGGTTGGCCTGGTCTCGTTGTCTCGCGTGCCATGTGATTGGTCAGCAAGTGGCGAGAACACCCGGGAACAAATCGGTTGGGCCTGTCCGCCGTTCGCCGACAGGATCGATGCTGCTGTGCTCGCAGCAGTTGACCAAGCAGATGTCACCATCGTCATGGCCCATGGTGGCGAAGAGGGCGTGCTCTGCCCGTCTCCGTTCATGGTTGAGCTGACCCAGCACTTTGCCGATCTTGGCGCAGACGCCGTCGTCAACGGGCATCCACACGTGTTGCAAGGGCTCGGGCGTCACGGCGACACGCTGGTTGCCTACAGTACCGGCAACTTCGCCTTCCCGCCCGCCGGCGGCATCAGTGGGAATTCGGCCATCGTCACCGTAGAGATCTCTGAAAGCGGCGTCACGATGGGACTCGTGCCGATGCGATCCGAGGGTGGTGTGTTGCGTCCCCCAACCGACACCGAGCGGGCAGCGATCCTTGATCAGGTCAATCGCTATTCCAACGGCGTCAGGGTCGACGATGAGGGAACTGCACTGGCTGATCCTTCATTCGTTGGCGAATGTGGTCCGCTCGGCTGAGCGGTGTTGTCAACCGACAGTCAGCCGTGTTTCAGCTGGGATCGGCGCAGCGCAGGCACGGAGTGGGGCCGAAGTGGGTGACGTGATCGGTCCACTCGTCGCCATCGAAGTAGCGGAGCCGGTGGTGGCCCTTGGGGTCGTTGTGCCAGCCCGCCGTGAGCTTCCGACGCTCCGTCGTTGCGTCGTGTGATCTCGTCTCGAGAGTTGTCATTTGCCCGGTTCTCCGTTGAATCCGCCGCAGCCCCACGGTGGGAGCTTTCATCGATACCTACGAGTTTTCGGACGTTTCGCCGAATCCTTGAGTCGCGAAGTGTGTCTGGGTGAATACTCCCAGTCGTGAATCCCCGGCTTTGGGGATGGCAACGGGTGTCGTCAGAGGGTTGAGCTTGCGCCGAGGGTTCGGGAACCCGGGAGGACCTAGGCGACGAGGGCTGTTGCCGGCGCGTGGGCGGGGAGCTTTCCGGCCGCGTGGCGCTGCAGAAGCTCGGCTTTTCCTTCTGGGCAGGCCTCAGCAAACGGGCACCAGCCGCACAGGACACCGGGCTTGGCTTTGAAATCACCTGCTGAGCAGGCCGAGGTGATGCCATCCCAGGTGGTGTTGAGCTGGTCGGTCGCTTCCTCGATCCTGCGATCGGTCACGGTGACATCAATGGCACGCTGACCGAGATACAGCAGGCGAGCTGTTTCGGGTTGTTCACCCTCGGTGACCTCGACCGCCGCCGCATACAGCACCACCTGCTGCAGTTTGTCTTCGCGCCACCGAACCCGGGGAAGAGTGCCGGATTTGTAGTCGCTCACCACGAGCTTGCCGTTGATGCGATCGAGCCGATCGACGATGCCGAGGAACGGCACATCGCCGAGTTGCGCGGTGACCTTCTGTTCGGTGGCAACCACATCGACGGTGGCGGGATCTTCGAGATCCCACAGCCCCGCAATCGCCAGCCATGCCTGCCAGCGGAATGATCGTGCTTGGTCGTCGTCGAGCTGCAACAGCTGGAAATCCCCGGCGGCTTCCTGCGCCGGCCACAGCTCACGGGCGAGGGTCTTTGCCGTGTCGAGCGTGCGCTCGGGGGCGGGCAGGCCACAGAGGTGCTCAAGGACCTCGTGCGCGAATGTGCCGACGACGGCCGCCTGACCCGGAGGCTCAGGGAGACGGTCGACGTATTTGAACTTCCAGCGACGTGGACAGTGGTCGAACGCTGACGCCGAGGACGGCGAAAGATGGGAAGGTGCCTCTGCCATGTTCTCCATCATGGGGTCGGGGTGTGACACTGACGCGGATAGTGGCTAGCGGTTTCTCAGGACGCCGCCGCCGAGGGAGCCGCCGTAGCCGCTCGACCGTCGACGTCGGGTGCGTTGCGAGCCACCCCGGTTGCCGAGGCCGCCGAGAAGCAGAGACGCCAACACGCTCATGATCATTCGTCCGGCACTGCCCGTGAGCATTCGACCGATCCCGCCGCCCCCAGAGCGCCGGCGAGTTTGGGGGGCACGTTGACGCTCGGTGAGGATGTTCTCGTCTCGTCCGAGTGCTGGTCTGTCTCGGGGCGAACCAAGTGGAGGAATGGTCCGTCCTCTTCGCGTCACGGTCCCGCCTGATGGTGCCGGTGCTTGCCCGCCCGGCTGCGGGGCGGACGGGCCCGTCGGCGGAGGCGGGTCGAGATCAGCTGGAGACGTTGGTTCTGGTCGGCCTTCGATTCGAGCTTCGATGACCTCGAACTTCCACTCCGCCTCGTCGATGGCCTCGTCGAGCTTGTCGACCTCTTCGGCCGTCTTGGCACCGTCGATCGACAGGCTGACGTGCTGGTAGGCCTCACTCGCCTCTTCATACATGCGAATCAGTTCGGCGTCGCCATGTGCGATCGCTCGATCACCGAGTTCGATCACCCGGTCGGCGTTGTCCCGAAGCTGCTCCCGAATCTCAACCCGGTCGCGTTCCATGTCGAGCGCTGCTCCCTTGCTGGCCCGCCTTCGGCCATTGAAGAAGCGGAAGGCGAGAAACCCGAGCACCGCGAGGATGGCGAGGAACAACCACGGGAAGCTCCCGCCAGATTCGGAGGTGCGGTCACCGGTTGCGGTCGAGCCTGTGTTGTTGGCGTCATTGGCTGTCGCCGAGCCAGCTGTGGTGGCGGTCGAATCTTGTGATGGTGTGCCCCCAGACATCACCGAGGTGACCGTGTCGAGGCCACCGGCCACGTCACCAGCAAGGAAGCTGCTGAACGATTCGTTGGCTGCTGCTGTGGCACTCGCCCCGTCGCGAGAATCGACCCACACACCATCGTTGTTGAGCACGACGACGGTGATGTATCTCGAGTTCATCTCACCGAGGGCACCCCGCACACCCGTGGCGACGAGCTCTGCGTCGCCACCCGATTGCCCAAGCCAGATGAAGCCGATGTTGGCCTCGTTGGCTCGTTGGATGGCTGCCTCGAGGTCAGCATCGACATCGAATTCGACGAATCGCCCGGTGCTGTCGACGACCTCGGCGACCTCGGCGTTTGTTTGAGCCAGCGCACCGCTGAGACCAACAGTGATCGAAGCGATCGCAACGAACAAAGTGAGGGCGCCCAACGATGTGGCAACACTCCATGCTGTGCGCGGTCGAACTTGGACATTCTTCACAATTGCCACCACGCCGACATCGTAACGAACCGTCGTTGCCTCCGAGCAGGAAGCACCGTGTTGTGGTGCGTCAGGTCGTTGAGAGGTGTGCTCCGGCGCGAGGTGACCCATGGGGGGTCGACTCGCGCCGGAGCGCCAGCAGGCACGGGGATGGTGTTGGAGGTGCCACTGGCGTTCTTGGTGCGGGGCGATGGCCAACGTAGGTGGCGATCGCTTGCCGCGGAGAACTGGCCGCCGCGAGACGCTCAACCCGACGGGGATGGTGTTGTGTCGGGTTGGCGCTACGCAGCACATGAGGGGTCCGGGCACGAACCGGATCCGTCTCAACAACTGATCCGACGCCGTACTTGGAGTCAGAGATGGCCATGGATTGCAAGGTACGCAATGGTCGATGAATCGATGGTGAAGACGCCCTTCATTCTCTCTTCATGTTCTCCACAGCACCCCAAAACGCTTTGATAGAGGCTGTTTCCAGCATGTTGTCGATGCGCCTCCCACCGCCAACCAAGTGAAATCACCTATCCCTTTGGGTAAGCCAAAAGATGCCGTCGCGACCCTTTTGACGCCACACTGTCCAAGTGCGGCTGCTTCTGGTGGAAGATGATCGCCCGCTGGCGCGGGTTTTGGAGAGGGGCCTCTCCGAAGAGGGCTACGCCGTCGACAGTGTGAGCACGGTGCACAGCGCTCGGGACCAGATCTCAATCCACGAGTACGACCTTGCGGTGCTCGACATCGGTCTGCCTGATGGCGATGGGCTCGATCTCTGTCGCACAATTCGTGAGAACAAGCTTGGTCTCCCGATCCTCATGCTGACCGCTCGAGATGGCGTCTCGGACAAAGTTGCTGGCCTCGATGCGGGGGCAGACGACTATCTCACGAAGCCGTTTGCCTACCCGGAGCTGGCTGCTCGGGTGCGAGCTCTGCTGCGTCGACCCAAAGATGCATCGGGCCCGATCCTCGAAGTGAGCAGCGTCAGTCTCGACCCGGCATCGCACACGGTGTGGCGCGGTGCCATCATGGTTCCCTTGACCGCTCGGGAGTTTTCCTTGCTGGAGTACCTCATGCGCAACGCCGGTGGTGTGGTCAGCCGCGAGAAGCTGCTGGAGCACGTGTGGGATGCGAACTACGACGGGTTGTCCAACGTCGTCGACGTGCACATCGCCAACGTTCGGAGGAAGCTCGAGCTTCCGGGCATGGAAGATCCGATCGAAACCGTGCGTGGTGTTGGCTACCGGATGAACGATGACGTGGCCGCTTGATGCGCGGCTTCGACTCGAGGCGATTCTTGGGGGCCCTCCTGGCATCGCTCGTCACGCTTGCCTTTGTTGGGCCGTTGGCCTACCGCTCGTTCACGAGTGATCGCGACAACGCCAAACAGGACACCTACTTGCAGGCACGGGCTCGAATCGACGAGACGATGATTGCGTGGCGCACCGATACAACGAACTTGCCTGGCAACGTCTGGGTCGCCGTGCCTGAGGATGGTTTCTGGGAACCGGTCGGCCAAACGTGGACGACCCCCCAGGTGCTCACGTTGACAACGCCGGTGCAGGCCGGAGGCGAACTCGTTCGTGAGTACGAGTTCGACGGCAAGTGGTTGGCCGTCTCGCAATTTGTCGGCGAACGAACGGTGATCCTCACAGTGATCGGGCGCGACCAGGAAGCCATGACCATCCAACAGGCTCGACTGACGTGGGCTGCGGTCGCCGTAGCAATGTCGCTGCTCGGAGGGTTCATCGCCTATCTCGCCATCGCTCGAATGCGTCAACCGATTCAGCGAGCCCATGACGTGAATCGCGACTTCATCGCAGACGCCGCGCATGAACTCCGCACGCCGCTTTCGATCATCCAGGCGTCGGCTGGCCACGCGTTGGCTCGCGACCGCGATGCCCCCGAATACCGCGAGTCGCTCGAAGAGATTCTCGTGGCAACCGAACGGGCCGGTGCATCGGTGGGTGAGCTCCTCGAGTTTGCCCGCATGGAAGCGGGCCAAGCCCAGCCTCGGATTGCACCTCTGCGGCTCGACCTTCTGTCCGAGGAAGTCGCAAGCGCCATGCGTGTGGATGGCGCCATCATCGAAGCCAGCGTCGGTGAGGCTGTCGTTGTTGAGGCTGACTACAACCTGATCCGTCAGGTCGTCGACAACCTCGTCCGCAACGCAGCCGCGCGGGCGGACAAGGTGGTCATCACCACGGCTCGCGAAGCTGGATTCGCTCGAATCGATATCGCCGATGACGGCCCAGGCTTTGACCCCGGTGTCATCGATCACGTCTTCGAACGATTCAAGCGTGGCGATCGGTCGGGGTCTGCCGGGCTCGGCATGGCAATCGCCCGCACCATGGTCGAACTGCACGGCGGGACATGTTCAGCCGCCAATCAGGCATCCGGTGGAGCACTCGTGACGGTTCGCTTGCCGTATCAGCCCAATTTGCCGAGTAGCTGAGCAACCCGATGTTGCTGACTTCGTCGGTGCGGAGTTAGTCGGTGGCCCGACGATCGGCCACCGGGAACTTCTCGTTGTAGTCGTCCATCGAAGCCTGGACGACCGCCCTGGCCTCTTCAGCGTTGTAGGTGCCCACGACTTCGATTGAGTTCTCACCCGTCCCTGCCACGTCCATCTTGTAGGTCGCGAAATAGTGGACGAGCCGGTTGACCACAGCGGTCGGCAGTTGCTTGAGGTCCTTTGCGAAATCGAAGACAGTGTCGCTGGTGAGACACGCCACGATCTTGTCGTCAGCCTCGCCGTCGTCGAGTAGCCGTATGCCGCCGACAACCCGAGCACTCAGAACGACCTCGGCTCGTGTGATGCGTTGCTGGCTCAACACACAGATGTCGAGAGGGTCGAGATCACCCGTGTCGGCCCGAGGGGTGAGGGCCGCGACTCGGTCGGCACAGTACGTGCGAGGGATGAACCCATAGAGGGTCGGGGGGAGGGCCGAGCTGCCCTGCGGCCGGTCGACGCGCAGGTAGCCGGTGCGCTTGTCGATTTCGTACTTGACGGCATCGAACGGCGTGATCTCGATGTAGGCCTCGACGACAGATGGGGCATCCTCGCCAACGGCCAACCCGTGCCAGGGGTGGGCTCGAAACCGATCGAAGTTCTGGCTCATCGTCCAACGGTAGTCGCACCAGGTGCCCGCTCTGGGTGACGCATCTCGTGCGCCACCGCCAGGAAGTCACTCGGCGGATATGCGTAGGCAACAGAGGACTCCTACGGTGGCGGCCATGGACGTTGATGTGCACTTCTACTGCACGGTTCCGATGCCGGATGCTGGCGCCGGCCCACCGATGCCGGTTGATCGGCGAGTTGGCAACGACGCGGTGATCGAGTGTTACGAGAACCTTGAGCACTGGGCTCAGACGGCCGATCGGCTCGGGTTCAGTGCGCTCTGGCTCACCGAGCATCACTTTCAGTACGAGGGCTACGAGGTCGTCCCGAATCTGATTCAGTTCGGCCAACACCTCGCATCGCTGACGAAGCAGATCTCGTTTGGTCAAGCCTTCAACGTGGTGCCGCAGTGGCACCCGTTGCGGCTTGCCGAAGACTTCGCCGTGGCCGACATTCTCACGCGGGGTCGCATGATCTTTGGTGTCGGGCGCGGCACCGTGCCTCGTGAAGCGGAGACACTCGGCGGCGTGGTTGCCTCCGGCGATAACGAGATGGCAGAAGAACAAGAGCGTCGCAACCGGGAACTCTTCGAAGAGGCCATGGAAGTCATTCGGCTTGCGTGGGGCCAGGAGCGCTTCAGCTATACGGGCAAGCACTTTGTCTTCCCGCCACCAGGGATTCCCGACCGTGGCTCGACGGTGCAGGATCTGACGCTGGTGCCGAAACCCAGCTCCTACCCGACGCTTCCCGACATCTATCAGCCGGTGACCTCGCCGCCCACGATCGACTACGCGGCACGCTCGGGCCACATCGGCATCATGTCTGGTGGGCCCCTCGACCGAATTGCGACGGCATGGGACCAGTTTGGCGAACGGGCGGCCGCAGCAGGGCGTGAACTCGACCGAGGCGAGGGTCGGGCCTACCACGTGAACACCCACGTTGGTGTTACGACCGAGGCCGCGATCGCGTCCGGACGTGACGGGCACGATGAGTACGTGAAGTTTCTGTCGCCCTACGGACGGTTCAAGCACTACAAGGGTGGCGAGGTGCCGTTCGACTATCGGCCGTCTGTCGAAGAGACGATCAACGAGGGCACCATGGCCATCGGCTCGATCGAACAGGTCGCCGATCACCTCGGTTCGTTTGCGGAGCGTCTCGGCTTCGAGCGGCTCCTTCTGTTCCCCGACTTTCCCGGTCTGACCCGAGAGCAGATGGACGAGCAGATGCATCTGCTGGCCGACGAGGTCTTGCCTCGCATCGGGGTCGAGCTCGCGTCGCCGCAGGCCTGAGAAACCGCCGGTCCGGTCGACGAGCGACGGCTAGCGTCTCGCTGTCGTGGTGATCACCGTCGAACAACTGAATAAGACCTTCGAAGTCCCAGAACGTGACCCGGGCCTGAAGGCTGCCTTTTCGAGCCTGTTCAACCGGAAGACCCGCAGCGTCGAGGCGGTTGCTGATGTGAACTTCTCCGTTGCCAAGGGGGAGATCGTCGGGTTTCTCGGCCCCAACGGAGCCGGGAAGACCACCACGCTGAAGATGTTGAGCGGGCTCCTCCACCCGACCTCTGGGCGGGTGGAGGTGCTCGGCCACGTTCCCAACAAACGTGAGCGCGAGTACCTGAGCCGGATGACGCTCGTGATGGGAAACCGCAATCAGCTCCAGTGGGATCTGCCTGCGCTCGACAGCTTTGAGCTCACCCGCGCCATCTATCGGCTCCAGGAGGGAGCGTTTCTCGAACAGCGTGATGAACTCATTGAGCTGCTCGATCTCGCTGATCTCGTGAACAAGCCGGTTCGCCAGCTCTCGCTCGGCGAACGGATGAAAGCCGAGATCGCGAACTCGCTGTTGCATCGACCAGCCGTGCTCTTTCTCGATGAGCCGACGCTCGGCCTCGATGTCACGATGCAGCGTCGGATTCGCGGCTTCTTGGCCGACTACAACGCCCGGCACGGCGCGTCGATCATGCTGACCAGCCACTACATGGCCGATATCGAGGCGCTGTGTCATCGGGTGATCGTGATTCACGAGGGTCAGCTGCTTTTCGACGGCGCCCTCAGCGCGTTGAGTCAACGGTTCGCAGCGCAGAAGACCATCGTTGTGACGCTGGCCGAGCCGGCCGACCTCGGGGCCTACGGCGAGGTCGTCGATGAGTCTCCGACCACGGTGACGTTGCGGGTCAGCCGAGACGACACCGCCGCCGTGACCGGTCGGTTGTTGGCCGAACAGCCGGTGTCTGACCTGACGGTTGTTGATCCACCGATCGATGACGTGATTGAGTCGGTCTTCGAGGCGGGGGCGTGACCGCAACGACGTATGAGAGCGGGGCCCGAGCCTTCGTCCGTTTGTATTCGGCGCTGTTCCGGCTCGCCATCATCGAGCAGTTCCAATATCGGGCAGCCAACTACTTCTACATGATCGGCATGGTCACCGAGCCGATCATCTACCTGGTGGTGTGGTCGACGGTTGCCGAGGCTCGGGGTGGTGACGTTGGCGGTCTGACGCCCGGAGCCTTTGCGGCCTACTACATCGTGTGGACCCTGGTTCGGAACATGAACATCGTCTTCACGCCGTTCGGATGGGAGCAACGAATTCGTGAAGGGCAGCTCTCGGGTCAGCTCGTTCGGCCGCTGCATCCCATCCACTACGACATCGGGTACTTCGCCGGCTGGAAAATCGTGGTCATTGTGTTGTGGATCCCGCTGGCCATCGTGCTGTCCTTGATCTTTCAGCCCGAACTCGATCCCACCGTCATCCAAGCTGCGGCGTTCTTTGTGGCGATCTGGGGTGCCTATCTCATCCGCACGTTGCTGCTCTGGATGCTGGGAATGGTGACGTTCTGGACCACCCGCATCACGGCGGCGTTCGAGGTGTTCTTCGCCGCCGAGCTACTGCTTTCTGGTCGGTTGGTGCCGATGCGGCTCATGCCCGATTGGGTGCAGACGGTGGCCGGGTATCTGCCCTTCGAGTCAACCTTTGGCTTCCCGATCACGGCGCTGGTTGGCCCGGTCACGAACGAAGAACTGATCCGGGGTCTGCTCACCCAGGCGTTGTGGATCGGCATCGGTGTGGCGGGCGTGTCGATCATGTGGCGTCGAGCTGTGCGCAACTACACGGCGGTGTCCGGATGAGGTTGGCGCTGACGTTCCTGCGGATCAATGTGATGAACGAGCTGCAGTATCGGGCGAACTTCTTCTTGCAGGTGCTCGAATCGGTCGTCGCTCTTGCGACCGGGCTCATCGTCCTGAGCCTGATCTTCGCTCAAACCGATGCGCTCGACGGCTGGACCCGTCCGCAGTTGTTGGCGGTGCTCGGTGTGTTCACCATGGTGGGCGGAGTCATCAAGTTCGCCATCGAGCCCAACATGGCCCGGATCATGTCTGACATTCGCGAGGGCACGTTCGACTACGTGTTGACCAAGCCGGTCGATTCGCAGCTCTTTGTCTCGGTGCGTCAGTTCAGGCTCTGGCAGCTGACCGACGTGATCGTCGGAGCAGCCGTTGTGGTGTGGGCGGTGGTGACCAGCGATGGCAGCGAGCAGGGGAGCGTCACGGGCGGTGGTGTCGCCCTTGGGTTCTTCGTTTCGCTCTTCGCCGGTTCGCTGATGATCTACTGCGTGTGGCTGATCCTCACGACCGGCGCGTTCTGGTTTGTGCGCATGGAGATGCTCGAGGAGCTGTTCACGGGCCTGTATCGAGCCGGTCAGTATCCCGTTGGGATCTATCCGGGCTGGTTGCGAGCGGCGCTGACGTTCCTCATCCCGATCGGCTTCGCCGTGACGGTTCCCTCAGAGGCCTTGACCGGCCGCCTCACGTGGAGTCGTCTCGCACTCGCCGTCGGGTTCGTCGTGTTACTCATGGCGGTCACCCGCACCGTGTGGAGCTGGGGCGTCCGCAACTACTCCGGCGCCTCTGCCTGAAACACCCCAACGGTGGGGAGAACTTGCACGGCTTGGGAGGGTTTGTGCGCTTGGTCGCCGGAGGCGACAAGCCCCGAGCGTGATCGTCGATCGCGAGTAGCGGTCTGCGGCCGCAGACCCAGTGTCGCTGCTTAGCCCTTCACGGAACCGGCGAGGAGTCCTCGCACGAAGAAGCGCTGGAGCAAGAAGAACACCACGAGGGGAACGAACGCCTGCACGAATGCTCCTGCCGAAAGGATGTGCTCCTTCAAGCCAAACTCGCCTGCTTGAGATGCGATCTTGATGGTTGCCGGCCAGTTGTCGCCGTTGGCGCCGATCATCGTGAGCGCAATCAGGTAATCGTTCCAAGTCCACAGGAACTGGAAGATGGCGAACGCTGCCAGCACTGGCACCGAGAGCGGGAAGACCAGCCGCCAGAAGATCGTGAAGTGGTCGGCTCCGTCGATCCGGGCCGACTCGAACAGATCCTTCGGGAGCTGACTGATGTAGTTGTGCAGCAAGAAGATGGCGAAGGGCATGGCAAACGCCGTGTGGGTGATCCACACGGCCGTCGTCGTGCCGGCTAACCCCAAGTCGGGGACGATCGTCATCGTCTTGTCGAGCCCGGGGATCGTCCAGTGGGCGCCGTTCGAATACGTCTGCAGCAGTGGGATGAGCGACACCTGGTTCGGAATGGCCAACAGCGACACCGTGGCGATGAACAGCACCTGGCGTCCCTTGAAGTCGATCCACGCAAAGGCGTAGGCGGCGAATGCGGCGATAGCGATCGGGATGATCGTTGCCGGAATGGCAATGGCGAAGCTATTGACCAGTCCGGCGGTGAGCCCACCACTCGCCTCTGCCCCCAAAACTTCTTCGTAGTTCGCGATGCTCGGGGGAACCTCGTCGTCGAAGACCGTCCACCAGCCTGCGTTGCGCTGGGCATCTCGGGAGCGGAAAGAGTTGACGAAGAGGCTGAAGGTGGGAAGCGTCCAAATGAACACGAGTACCCACAGGATCCACGTTGGGACCGCGGCGAGGAAGTTGTAGAGCCTGTCAACGGGTCCTGCGGCCCCGCCGTCGTCTTTTCGGCCTGAACCGTCCGGGATGATCTGGATGTCGCTGTCTGCCGACATGTTGAGTGTTGACGTTGTGACGCCAGGGTCGGTTGATGTTCCGGTCATCTCAGAGCTCCTTCTGCATGGTGCGGATGTTGTAGGTCATCACCGGAACAACGGCGAGGAACAACACGATGGCCAGGGCTGAGCCCAGACCGAAGTTGAGCTCGGTGAATGCTCGTTGCCACATCTCGTTGGCAACGACTTGGGTGTCGAAGTTGCCGTTCGTCATCACCTTGACGATGTCGAACACCTTCATGACAACAACGATCAGCGTGGTGACAACGACACCGATCGTCGGGGTGATCTGCGGCACCGTGACCTTCCAGAACACCTGCGAGTCGTTTGCGCCGTCGATCTTCGCCGCTTCGATCAGCGACGAGTCGACCGCCTTGATCGCCGCAGAGAAGATCACCATGGCGAAGCCAGTCTGAATCCAGATCAAGACCAACATCAACCACAGGTTGTTGAAGGGCTGGTTGTCGGGGAGGAATTGGATCGTGGTGTCTTGCACAACGCCGTTCTCCGCCACGACGCCGGTGCCGCCCATGCCGCCTCCGCCGGTGAAGCGCCACAGGGCCCAGAGGAACGGTGTCATCATGACAGCGGCGCTGAGGGCGGTGTTGCGGGCCCCGCCACTGAGGCCGGCGTAGATCAGCCAGCCCAGGCCGGCAAGGATGGCCAAGAGGACGACGATGCCAACGATCCGGCCCGTGCCGCCGGTCGAGATCTTGCCGAGCTCAACCCAGAGGAAGTTCATCACGCCGGTTTGGTCTTTGCTCTCGTCGCGAGCGATGTACATGAATCGCCAGATGATCC
Source organism: uncultured Acidimicrobiales bacterium (assembly GCA_937976305.1). GTDB lineage: Bacteria > Actinomycetota > Acidimicrobiia > Acidimicrobiales > SZUA-35 > CALEWY01. Next base: position 4,874 of record CALJSB010000062.1, on the reverse strand, counting down.
CGGCGCCAACGAACGAGATGGCGAGCGGCATGAAGATAAACGACTTTGCGACGTTCTCGTAGCTCGCTCGGTCGGCCAACACTGCGACAGCGAGCCCGAACCCGGCGGACAACGTGGTAACCGTGACCACCCACCACAGGTTGTTGAACAGGGTGCCTCTCACGGTGGAGAAGACGGCGAGCGACAGGAAGAACAGCGCCGCGACAACCACGGGAGTCGGGGCGCCCGATAGATCCATCTTGAAGCCACCCGAGCTGCTGTTCGTTGCTGAGGCGGGTCGGAACGACAGCGCCAGAATGGCGAGTCCGACGACGATCATGCCAAGCGCAAGCACGGGGCTCGCAGTTGTCGGCAACGCCGCCAACTCCTCAGCGCTGAGCGCGAGGTCGTCGGTGTTGCCCTGCTGGCGGCGCAACACGAACTCGAACAGGCCGATGAGTGCAAGCAGTGTGCCGATCGTCCTCAGCACCACTCGTCCGCTTTCGAACGAGACGCCCGAGGTTCGGCCGGCCTTGATGCCCGCACCGATGGCAACAACGATCAGCACGACGGCGATCCAGAACAAGACGCTGCCGAACAGATCGAGACGGCCGGTGTAGTTCCAGCTGCTCGGGTTGGTGAAGATGGCCCGGTAATTCTCGAAACCGACCCACTCGACCGTCCGCTCGTCCTTGAATGACAAGACGATGGTTCGAATCAGTGGAATGACCGAGCCAGCAGCGATGAAGCTCAAGGCCGGGGCCAAGAAGATTGCACCACGTGAGCGCTGCTCGAGGTTGACTCTTCCGATTGAATCGAGGAAGGGCTTGGCGCCGTATCGGAACCCGGCAAGGCCACCGGCAACACCGGTTGCCGTGAGGGTCTCGATCTCTGGACCACCCCCCAAGGTCGGAAATCCGAACGTGCCGAGCAACCAGCCGACCAAGCCGCCGGTCGCAGCTCCGCTGATCACGCTGCGGCCGCGGATGCCAGCGAGGCCAGCGCCAACAGCAGCAACGGCAAGAGGGGCGACGAGAAGCGGCAGCGTTTCGAGGCGAGGCTGGTATTGGTTGAACAGCATGCCGCCGAGCAGGAGGCCGATGCCGACTCCGCCGGCCGTTGTTGCGATCGCTCGGGTGCGGACGTCGTCGATCTTGCCGTAGGCGTATCCGAGTGCGCCGCACAAGATCGCGCCCGTCAGTGCATTCCAGAGCACGCGGGTGCTGGTGTCGACAGGAATGCGCTGGGCAAAGAGCGTGCCCCACACGACCCCGAGCAAACCGCCGACGGCGAGGCCGACAACAGGTGGGCCCTTGCGGTCGTCGCGCGAAACGCCGATGGCGTAGCCAGCGCCGTATCCGATGATGGCGCCAATCACGATCGAGGCGAAGAGCAAGGACCAGAAGCTGCCGTTGATCGCATCGTGGAGATTCGTTGCGACGCTTTCTCGTGGGCCGAGGTGCTGAATCAACCGGTTGCCGTCGAGCAACCCGAACACAACAAACCCAATCGCAGCGCCTGCGGCTGTTGTGAATTGCGACCACTTCCGGTCCGTCCGGTCAAAGAGCAGGTTGGCGAAGACGAACAATGCCGTGCTCGCGCCGACGGCCAGGATGACCGCCCACACGGTGGCAGCCACGCTCTCCATTTCGAGACTCTGAAAGAGTCGCTCGGCACGGCTTTGTGGAGAACCGACCTTGGCTTGGAACCAGTCGAACAGTCCGACGAACGTAACGACCGCACCGGCGAGGGGGAGGTACTCGGCGATCGGTTTCGGTAGGGCGCCGAACCCCATGATGGCCAAAACGTAGATCCCGATGAGAGCGACGCAGGCGAAGCCGATGAGCTTGGTCGGCGACCCGACGATCACTGCGATGACTACGCTGGCCACCGCCGCCAGCGCGGCGACGCCGAGTGCGGGCGCTGTTCCCGATCCGACGAACACTCCGACGAGGCGTCCGACCGCAAGACCGATGGCAACGGCCAAGATGAGCACGACGAGAAACGGGAGCTCGACCGGTGCGGTGGTTGGCAGAAGTACAGCTAACACGCCGAGCCCGGCGAGCACGCCCAGTGTTGCCGGTGCTGCGTTTGATTGATCGAGACCGAGCTTCAGTTTGGTCAGCGTTGCTCGAACGGCGAGTCCGCCGATGGCAGCCGTTGCGATCAGCAGTGCCCAGATGACAATGCTCTCGAGAGTGCCCACTCCGTGTCCCCCTTGATTGCTTTCTCAGTGTCAATTGACACTGGCCCGTGCGCAAAACGCACGGGGGCGCCGGCATGTGCCGACGCCCCCGGAATTCCCTTCGGTGTCCTGGGGATGAACCTCAGGTCACCGAGTTCGGTTACACGTCGTTGCCGTTACTCCGGCCAACTTGCTTCGATTGCGTCTGCTGCGTCAGAGGCGCTCTTGTCGCCATTGACAGCTGCAGTCGATTCGGTCCAGAACGTGCCAGCGCCGACGTCGGCGGGCATGAGGTCTGAAGCGTCGAAGCGGAAGGTCTCGGCGTTGGCCAAGATGTCGAGGAACGACTGCTCGAGCGGCAGGTACAGGCTGGTGTCAATGCCTTCAGCAGCAGAGAGGAAGCCAGAAAGCGCTCCACCCTTACGCTCGGCCTGAGCGGCCTGGCGTGCGTTGGCGTACTCGACCGAACCGAAGTACTCCATGACGGCCCAAACCTCGGGCCGGTCATTGTGAGCAGCAGCGAGGGTGCCGGCGCCCAGAACTGGGCTGCCCTCGTTGGACGGGAAGTAGAAGACGTCAACGGCGTCTTCGCTGCCATCGGCGAAGGCGGTGCCCTCGGGGATGAAGGCGGCGTAGAAGCTGGCCTGACGGTGCATGAGGCAGTCGCCGTCAACGAGCGGCTGGCCGTTGTCGCCGAATGGGGTTGCGGCGATGGATCCACCGGAAGCAAAGACCATGCCAGGGGTGTTCCACAGGTTGACAACGGCTTCCATCTGCTCAACAACGATGGGGTCGTTGAACGGAATTTCGTGGTTGACCCACTGGTCGTAGGTGTCTGCACCGGCGAAGCGGAGCATCATGTCCTCGACCCAGTCGGTGTAGGTCCAGCCGGTGGCCGGGCCTGACTCGATGCCGACGCACAGCGGCGTGTCGCCGTTTGCGATCATCTCGCCGGTGAGTGCGACGAAGTCGTCGAACGTCTCTGGCACGGTGTAGCCGCCGGCCTCAAACGCTGCTGGCTTGTACCACACGAGTGACTTCACGTCGGCCTTGTTGGGCATGCCGTACTGGGTGCCATCAACGTTGCCGAAGCCGAGGAACGACTCGCCCCAAGCAGTTGCTCCGACGACATCCTCAGGAACCGGCAGGATGAAACCTTCGCGAGCGAAGTCAGCAACCTTGCCAGGTTGTGGGTAGATGCCGATGTCAGGAGCGTTGCCGCCCGACACCTGCGCGTTGATCTGGTCAGAGAAATCACGAGCACCGGTGAAGGTGATCGTCATGTCGTTGGCCTCGGCGAAGACGTTCAGCGCGTCTTGCATGGCGCCAGCCTCCTCGTCGGAGCTCTCAGAGCCGAACACGGTGACGGTGGTGCCGGCGAGCGAGTGGCTTTCGCCCTCGTCTTCCATGGCATCGTCTTCCATGGCGTCGTCTTCCATGGCGTCTTCGTCGTCTTCCATGGCGTCTTCGTCGTCTTCCATGGCGTCCTCGTCGTCTTCCATGGCGTCTTCATCATCTGAAGACTCGGAATCGTCGGAGGTTTCGCTGGAGTCATCGGACCCAGCCTCAGTATCTGTTGCATCATCACCACTGCACGCTGCTGCCACAAGGGCAAAAGCGAACAGGAGAGCGAGCAAGGACTTCCATTGCGACAAGCGCATCGGTTGTACTTCCCTTCGTAGTGTTCGACGGGGGGCCGAACGTTCTCCCCACTTCATCTGAACTGCCATGCCCACGGGCCGGCGGGTTCGAATGTAAGCGCTTACATTTGCAAGCCCCGTCACCCTAGACCGTTTCGTCGAAAGCGCAAGGCTGAGCCAGATTTTCGTCATTCGCACGTCACTTGCTCGACATGTCGGACACGTCGCGGCAAGGCAGAATGGCCTGGAAGAGTGCATTCTCGGCTGCTGAGTGGTTCCAGCGTCCGGCTCGTGTGAAAGTGACATTTGCACGCCGCACCCGAGAAGCTGATGAAAAACTGGCCAACTGATCTGGATCCGCTCGAGACCTCCGTGCTTGACGCGTTCGCACGACTCGATCGCAAGCGCCCCGATCTGCAGCAGGTTTGGGCGACGGCCTCGGCGAACGGTGTGGATGGGGAACGAGCCGCTGAATGGCTCGAGGCGATGATCACGAGTCGGTTGTTGGACCACACCGCTCGTTGGCTGCGACGCGAGCATGGCTTGGGCTACTACACGATCGGGTCGGCTGGTCATGAGAGCAATGCGGTTGTTGCGTCTGCGTTGCGGGTGACCGACCCGGCGCTCTTGCATTATCGGTCGGGTGGGTTCTACATCGGTCGATCGTTGCGAGCCGCAGCAACGGGTGCCGCCGAGAATGATCCGGTCGCCGACGTAGTGCGGGGGATGCTCGCAAAGTCGACCGACCAAATTGCTGGCGGCCGCCACAAGGTGTTTGGCAACGAGGCGCTGTCGATCATCCCGGCAACCTCGACGATTGCCTCGCATCTGCCTCGTGCCGTTGGCTTGGCTCTGAGTTTCGAGTTCGCCGGAGGTGCCGCTCCGACATGGCCAACCGACTCGGTGGTCGTCTCGAGTTTTGGCGACGGCTCGCTCAACCACTCGACTGCGCAGGGCGCCATCAACTGGGCCGGGCACTCCTATCGCAATGGCTTGCGGGTGCCGGTCATGTTCGTTTGCGAAGACAACGGGCTTGGGCTGAGCGTGCCGACCCCTGACGATTGGGTCAG
>CALJSB010000061.1 GCA_937976305.1 uncultured Acidimicrobiales bacterium | reverse complement strand
CCCAGCAACTTCCTGTGACCGGCGGCGAAGCCACCGGCCTTGCAGCGCTCGGCGCAGCACTTGTCGCTGGCGGCGGCGTGCTCGTGTGGCGCTCACGAGGTACTGCTGAGGCCTGATCGCCTCGCTCAATCTGAAGTCTCGTGAGAGATCCGCTCTCCGGAGCGGGTCTCTTGCTGTTTTGCCGCAGTGCTGTTGGCGCGACTACGGCAAGCGAGCCGTCAGGAGCTGACTGAGCCCACCGCTGAGTTGCCGTCGATTCCCGTCTACGAAGCCGGCAGTGTGGAGCATCTCAACCATTTCGGCCGGCGGCGGTAGATAGGTCACTGAGCGGGGTAAGTAGTCGTATGCGTTCTTGTCCGAGAGCAGCCCTCCCACGAACGGCACGATCTTGTTGAAGTGGACGTCGAATCCGGCCGCCATCACCTTGTTGTCTGGTCTCGACACATCGAGCAAGGCGATGCGTCCGCCGGGCCGAACCACGCGAGCCAACTCGGCAAAGAACGGTGGCAGCGAGGTCAGGTTGCGCAACGCATATCCGCACACCGCTCCGTCGACGGAGCGGTCGGCAACCGGCAATGCGAGCAGATCGCCCTGCACCAACGGCTTGTCGGTGCGAGCGTTGCTGAGCATGCCGTAGGACAGGTCGACCCCGACGGGCGTGTGACCACGCTCATCGAGTTCAACGCAAAAGTCGCCGGTTCCGCAGGCCAAGTCGAGCACGACAGAGCCGGGTGAGAGCTGCATCGACTCGAGCGATTTGCGACGCCAGCCAACGTCCATACGGAACGTCATGAGGCGATTCACCATGTCGTAGCGAGGAGCGATCGTGTCGAACATCGACTGAACGGCGGCTCGCTTCTCGTCGCCTTCGGGGAGATGGTCGGTCGGCATGGCCATGGAACAGAGACTAGGCGTCGAGGCCGCTGAGCTGACGATCAGGTGAGCGTGAGATCTGGCTCACGAAGATCGATCACCGGACCGTTGCTAGCGCCACGCACCGAGGCCAGCACCGCAAGCGGCCCAGCGATGGCGAGCCAGCCAAACGAGGGGACTCGAATCACCGGCTCGCTGATCCCATCAACGACAACAATGAGGAGCAGCGCAAACTCGAGCGGACGCTGCCATCGCGCCGCGAGCCAGAGCCCACGACTCAACGCAACGACAAGCACGAGTGCTCCAACAAACCCGGTGGTGAGAAGAAGATGGAGAAGCAAGTTGTGCGCGTGCTGGGGGGCCCAACCGACGTCGAGATGTTCGGCGATCAGTCTGCGGTCGGTGCCCAGGCCGTGCCCGGTAACTGGCTGATCGAGAGAGGTACCCCACACTTCGGGCCACAGCGTGTCGCGGCCGCTCAGGGTTGTGGTTGAGCCGTCTGGGCTGGCTTCGAGCCGCTCAGTGATCGACACCGACGACGGACCGAATCCGATCACGTCGAGCACGGCGGCGGCTCCGAGTGTGAGCAGCATCACAAGCGCCACCACCGACAGCACGCGTCTGCTGCCGTGCACTGCCATCACGGCGATACCGACGACGAGTGCTGCAAGGCCAGTTCGCGAGCCAGATGCGAAAACCGTGCCGAGCGCAACCAGACCGGTGGCAGCCCCGAGCCAGGCGTAGAGCCCCTCGTTCCGAATCACGAGCCACAAGCCGCACACCATGGCGATGGCGCACAGGCGGGCAAGCTGGTTCGGTTCGAGCGACGCCAACATCAGCCGGTTGTCGTCGTTGAAAGCATCGAGCGCTCCGCCGATCACCAGCAGCGATGCGGCGGCCATGTAGCCAGCGAAGCCAAACACGCCGATTCGAGCCAGGGCTGAGCTGCCATCACGTAACGCAGCCACGATGGCTCCGGCCGCGACCACGGCAAACAGCCCAGCCTGGGTGAGGGCGGCAAGACCGCCAAAGCTCGCCGCCGACGCGATGCCGGCCCACAACAGCCAGCCGAACAGCAGCGTGAGCGCCGGCTCCGTGCGATTGACACGATGCAGCGATCCATCAAACGCGATCAACCCAAGGAGTGTGGCCGCAACGATCACACGGACGGCGACCAGCGCTGTGGTCACGCCTTGGCCAAGTCGCCATTCATCGATGGCGGCCAAAGCAATGGCCGAGGCTGTTGCTAGCTCGACCAACGACGGCCAGATGACCGGGCTCGCTGGCCCCGTCATGGAGCGATTGTCGAAGCTGGGTCCGAGCCCAACCTCAGCTGTCGTCACGGCCCGGGGCGACAAACGAGAGGGCCAACAACGTCAGCGCAGCGGCGGCGGCAGCCGACGCAATCGCTGCCAAGATCGATCGAGACCCTGTCGACTGGATGGCTGCGGGTGCGGCTGGTCGGAAGGCAGGGGCGATAGCGGCAATCTCGGTCTCGAGGTCAGTGATTGCCCGTTGGGTGTCGGCTCGGTCAGCACTTGCGATGCGAAGGTCTTCGCGAGCGATCACCCGAGCTGATTCGTCTCCAGCGCTGTCCAAGGCAGTAGAAGACGCAGCCACGGTGGCTTCGAGGCCAGCAAGTTGCTCTTGGAGCTCGGCCAGAGTCGCTTCTTCTCCCGAACGCCGTTGGCTCACGTTGCGGGCTTGCAGTTCGGCTGCCGCTGCGTTGGCAAACTCGAGCGCAACCTCATTGGATTCGGCGGTTGCCATGATCGCAAACACCGACAGATCGCCGGGTCGGTCGACCCAGAGTTCGGTTGCTTCATCGGGCTGGCTCAGGGCCGCTCGCACGGCCGTCTGTGTGTCGGCCGCCTCGACCTGGGCGACAGCTTCCTCCTGCACGGCGGCGTAGAAAGGCCAGCCGGTTTGGTCTTCGTCGAGCACCATCTGCACTCGGGCCGTTGGTGTCCGATCGGCAGCGGAGCCAAAGCCATAGGTGAGAAATCCGACCCCGAGGCCGATCACGATGGCAGCGAGGGCGAGCGCACTGTTGGGGATCCCGCGCTTCGTTGACGCTTGTGGCGGCGTTGCTCCGTCCGATTGCGTGGTCGCTGGTGAGATAGTGGGAACAGGTTCCGGTTCGGATGCCTGCACCGAAGGGGTGGCGGCCTGCGTAGTTGGCTTCGGTGTAGCCGGCGTCGGTGTAGTCGGCGCTGTTGCAGTTGCCGTCGGTTTCGACGGTTTGTAGCCGTCAGCAGCAGCCGAAGACGCTGGTTTTGCAACTGTAGGACTCGTGGGTGCAGGACGTGTCGGTGTTGCACTCGCAGAACGACCTGGCGTCTTCGGCTTTGCGGGACGCTTCTTCGCTGCGTTCGTTGGCTTTGCCGCTTTGCCAGCAGCCTTGTTCTTCCCTGGGCCGGTGTCTTCGCCCACGCTTGTTTCGCCGTCCGCCGGTGCCTTGTCCACGGTGCACGATGGTAGTCCGTTTGGGCCAGCAGGCCCTGGGTTGACCTCCAGGGGTGGGGGTTTGGTGGAGTACTGTGGGGTGCGTGACGCAGGCTCGGATTCTCTTTGTATGTACAGCGAACATCTGTCGCAGTCCCACCGCTGAGCTTCTCGCCCGACAGCGTTTCGGTGAAGACAAGGCCATGTTTCGATCCGCCGGGTTCCTGCGCAGCGACAAAGAAGTGCCCGACGTGCTCCAAGACGTGCTCGGCGAGCGGGGCGCCATCGCAACCCATCACCGCAGCCACACCATCGACCCCGACACGATGGACGCAGCCGATCTGATCCTCACGATGGAGGGTCGCCACATTCAAGAGCTCACGATCAAGCACCAGGCGGCGCTGTCCAAGGCCGTGCCGCTCAAAGAAGCTGCGGAGCGGATGCGACGCGCTGGGTCTGTCGATGAGCTTCTCGCCGGCCTCGAATCACGAAATCTCTCCGACTATCTCGGAACGAAATGGGACGTCGACGATCCCTACAAACGCGGCAAGCGTCGTTACAAGAAGATGGTGGCCGAGGTCGACACGCTTCTGGGCCAGGTCATCTCACCGCTTGTGCGCTGACGCAACAACACCGACGTCGTTTGGACGGGCTGCAAGGTGCGCTGACCCCGGGGGGCGGCGGCAATCCCGGGGTCAGCTACGGCAGCAAGACACGAAGTCTTACGCCGTATGTCCAGCGTAACTTCGTTGCCTTCCTGCTGCATCAAGACAAGCACCCCATGGCAGGTGGGTCATCAACCTTCCCCAAAATTGGGGGGACGACCCTGACGTAGAATGTTCCCGCTTGGTTACGAGGAGCGTCCGAGCTCGACCGGAACGGACCCGGAAGCGGTTTCGGATCCGGCGTGAGAGCTTCGCAGCTGACCGCACGCGGCATCGATATCGGTACCTCGGTTGGCCCGCACCGTGACGTTGACCCCACGGTCTTCGAGGATCGACGCAAACTCGCGAATCCGGCCCCGAGGGGAGCCCGTGGTGGGCCAGCCCGGTGTGGGATTCAACGGAATCAGATTGACGTGGGCGAACGACCGGTAGGCGACATCGGCGAGTTCCGCGGCGTCTCTTGGCCGATCATTCACGCCGTCGATCATCGCCCACTCATACGACACCCGACGACCGGTTCGGTCGCGAAACAGCTGTGCTGCGGCCACGACGTCGTCGATCGGGTGACGCTCGTTGATGGGGACGAGTTCGGTTCGCAGCTCATCGTTCGCGGCATGAAGCGAGACCGCAAGCCCGACCTGCATGCCTTCCTCAGCAAAGCGCAACATCTGGGGAACGAGCCCAACGGTTGACACGGTGATCTTGCGGGCCCCGATCTCGAAGTCGGTCATCAGGCGCTTGACCGCAGTGACGACTCGGTCATAGTTGGCGAAGGGTTCGCCCATACCCATGAACACCACGTTGGAGAGTCGCCTCGGCGCCGCTGCAGCTCGAGCGTGCACGACCTGTTCGAGAATCTCGCCCACCGTCAGATGGCGCTCATACCCGGCTTGGCCCGTTGCGCAGAAGCCACAACCCATGGCGCAGCCGGCCTGGCTCGACACGCACACCGTCGACCGTTTTGGGTAGTGCATCAAGACGGTTTCGACTGACGCCCCGCCCGACAGATTCCAGAGCTGTTTGACCGTCGCGCCGTCGTTCGAACGCTGTTCGGTCGCCAGCTCGAGTGACCGAGCGAGCTTGGTGTCGAGCTCTTCCCGTAGCGCCTTGGGGAGCACGGTGAGATCAGCAGGATGCGTGCCCTGCTCGTTGAGGCCCTTCCAGACTTGGTCGACGCGATAGTTGGGTTGGCCGTCGAGAAGCTCGGCGAGTTGGTCTCGGTTGAGGTCCCACGGCGATGGCAACTGCTCGGCCGGCGCCGCTGTCATGGCGAAGCGCTCAGAGAGGAGTCGCCGGGCCCGTCAGCGTGCAGGTTGCGTTCCCACGCGATGTCGGTGCGGGCGATCTCGAATCCCAGCTTGCGGTAGGTGCGGATTGCGGGTTCGTTGTCGCCTTCGACGTAGAGCATCCCGGTGGTGAGGCCCTGCTCGGCAAGCCAATCAAGCCCGGCAGCCGTCATCGGCACGCCAAGGCCCTGTCCATGAAACGCAGGGTCGACCCCAATGGCGTAGATCTCGCCGAGACGCTCTGCGTCGTGAATCTTTGTCCAGCAAAAGCCAGCGATTTCACCGTCTTGTTCGTAGAGGCGGATACCGCCGGCGCGGTTCCACGGCTCAGAGAGCTTTCGTTCGAGATCTTCGACAGACAGGTTGCCCTGGTCGGGGTGGCCGGCGAATGCCCGGTTGTTGACGTGGCGAAGGAGCTCTTCGTCGACCCCGCGGTCAAACGAGCGGGTGGTGAGCGTCGACGGCGTCGTTGGGAGCACACAACGCATCTGGTG
>CALJSB010000060.1 GCA_937976305.1 uncultured Acidimicrobiales bacterium | reverse complement strand
AACCCGTTCCAAGATGAGATTACCCACCGGGTTAACCGGGTAAGGCCCGTGGTATGTCACCACGTTGATAGGCCGGACGTGTAAGCACAGCAATGTGTTTAGCTGACCGGTACTAATCGGCCGAGGGCTTGTGTTATTGCTAGCTCGTGCTCGCTGTACAGTTCTTGAGAACAGTTTGTTCTTTGGATCCAATATTGATCTTTGTGATCACGGTTCGTCCCCACAAGTGGACAACCGGCTGGAACCATCAATGGTTTCGGTGACGATTGCGGAGGGGTCACACCCGTTCCCATCCCGAACACGGAAGTTAAGCCCTCCAGCGCCGATGGTACTTGGGTGGAGACGCCCTGGGAGAGTAGGTCGTTGCCGGATTCCTCAGCCCGCCCCGCTTCGAACGAAGTGCGGCGTGGCTCCGAAGCCCCAACCTCACGGTTGGGGCTTTCGTCGTTTTCCGCCTCGTTTGGTCGGATAGCGTGATCCGATGTTCCCGCTGCGCGATGAGAACCCGATTTCGTCGACGCCCGTAGTGACGTGGTTGTTCATCGGCGTATGCATCCTGGCGTTCTTCGCCATTCCTCGTCAGTTCGACTCGAGTGGAGAGTTTCACTTCGAACAAGCGGCCATTCCGTGCGAACTGTCGACCGGTGAGGCGCTGAGTGAACAGGAACTGGCCGCGGCTCGTTCGAACACGGGCGCAGGGGCGTGCGTCGACGGCGATGGCCCCGCAGCGTTCGGCGACAAGAACGTGTGGCTCGCAGCAATTGCGTCAATCTTTTTGCACGGCGGCATCATGCACCTCGGCGGCAACATGTGGTTTCTGTGGATCTTCGGCAACAACATCGAGGACAAGCTCGGGCACCTTTGGTACGGCCTCTTTTACCTGGCCGGCGGCATCGTGGCCACGATCGGTCACGTTGTCGCACAGCCCAGCTCGCTGACCCCCGTTGTGGGCGCATCCGGGGCAATTGCTGCGGTGATGGGCGCCTACCTGATGTGGTTCCCCGACGCCCCGATTCGCACGTTGCTGTTGATCTTCCCGTTTGACATCCGCGCCCGCTGGTACCTCGCCGGCTGGTTCATCCTGCAGTTCTTCACCGCTCCTGACAGCCAGGTGGCATGGGTCGCCCATGTCGCCGGCTTCATCTTTGGGGCCATCGTCGGTGTCGCAGTGCGAATCGCCACACGTCCAGACAGCGACCCGGTCGACATCAGCGTGCCCGCATGGGACCCAACCGGGGGAGCGGGCCGAGGACCCTACCGCCACCCGAGCGATCTGTTTGGCGGCGACGACCCCTTCGGTACATGAGGCACGTTCAGCCGTTCGGTTTGATCGGCCAGTCGTGCTTGGGATAGCGGCCAGCGAGATCCTTTCGAACCTCCAGCCATGACCCGGCCCAGAATCCCGGCAGGTCTGAGGTGATTTGGATGGGGCGATCGGCAGGTGAGAGCAGCTCAACCACAATGGGAACCTGACCTCGGGCGATCGTGGGGTGCGTCGTCGTCCCGAACATCTGCTGCACTCGAGCTCGAACGGTCGGATGCTCGCGGCTGTAGTCGATCGGCCGTGGGCGGCCGTTGGCGATCTCGAGCATGGTCGGGGCGAGTTCGTCGAGTTCAGCTTGGCGGTGATAGCCAATGTGATTCCAGAACGCCGTCGTGAGGTCAACGGCCTCAAGGTGCCTACGGCCCGTGGCCTTGTCGAGAAACGGGGCCAGCCAGCCGTCGAGCGAACCCAGGAGGGCCTTCGACGACAGGTCGGGCCACGCCTCGGGCTGGACCGATCGTGCGAAGCCGACGCGGGTCCGAAGTTCTGTCGCTGCGTCGTTCCAGTCCAAGACGGCGAGCGAGGTGTCGCTCACTTGGCGGAGCAGCGCAGCCTGGGTTCGTTCACCGGACTCAGGCTGGCGTTCGATGACCGACAGGCGCAGTGACCCCAGGCGGCGTTCGGCTCGGGCGACGAGGTCGTTTCTGTCGTTGTCCCACACCAGGATCTCGTCTTCGGTGATGTCGTCGTGATTGGCGAGTTCGACGTCTTCCTTGCTGATCGCAGCGGCGAGTCGAATTCGAGCGTCGTTGCGCTTGCCGTCGAGATCGGCGACCACGAGCATGTCCTCGTTCGCCAAGCTGTCGTGGCGGTTCAGTTGGGCCCCGCTGCCGTTGCGCATGCGGTAGCGACCGGTCTGCCCTGCTTGTGACCCACCAGCGGTTGTGCGCTGCTGGGCAATCCGATCGGGGTAGGCCAAGGCAAGAAGGCCTCCGGCGAGCGCTCCGTGAGCAGGGTGCAGCTCACCAGACACCTTGGCCCGGCGGCGCAGATCGCGGCTTTGTTGCTTGGCCCGCTGCAGTCCGCCACGGTGGACGTTTGGGTGATCGCGTTTCGCTCCGCTCAGGAGGTCGATGCGGACAGCGAGATCGGTGGGGATCTCACCCGGTTGGCCTCGGAGGATGTCGCGATCTTCGAGCAGAGCAGCGATGGCGCAGGCAAGTGGTCCGAGTCCCATGTCGTCACCGACCAGCACCATGCGGGCCAGCCGTGGGTGCAGGGGCAGGTTCGACATGGCTCGGCCGAGGCTTGTGAGGTGGCCTTCATCGTCGAGCGCTCCGAGTTGGGTCAGCAGCGTGCGGCCCTCTGCGACTGCGGCGTCAGAGGGTCGGTCGAGAAGGGCCACCTCTGCCGGGTCGTTTACACCCCATGCCTGGAGCTCGAGGAGGAGTCCGGCGACATCGACTCGACTGATCTCAGGTTTGGCGAATGGCGGTCGAGCTCCATGTTCGATCTTCGACCAGAGTCGAATCGCTGCTCCGGCCTCCGTTCGTCCGGCGCGGCCCGCTCGCTGATCAGCGGACGCTCGCGAGTTGGCGACGGTGACGAGTCGAGTCATGCCGGTGCGAGGGTCGAAACGGGGCTCGCGAACCTGTCCGCTGTCGACCACCGTGCGCACGCCGAGCACGGTAAGGCTGGTTTCGGCGATGTCAGTTGAGAGCACGACCTTGCGTCTCGTCGGATCTGACGGGGCAACGGCTGCGTCTTGTTCTGCCGGCGGGAGCGCTCCGAACAACCGTCGCACATCAACCGGGCGGCCATCAGGCGAGGTCACTCCGTTGAGCAGCCGAGCCGTTCGGTCAATGGCGGCTGCTCCGGGCAGAAACACAAGCACGTCCCCAGGCTCACGCAATGCGACCTTTACCGCGTCGGCAACCGCCGGCTCGAGATGTTGTCGATCTGGGCGAGGTCGCCACCGCATGTCGATCGGGTGGGTTCGGCCCGGTGCGCGGATGACGGGTGCGTCGTCGAGCAAGGTCGAAACGGCGTCGGTGTCGATCGTTGCTGACATCACCAAAATCCGAAGGTCAGGTCGAATCGATCGTTGCACGTCGAGGCTGAGTGCGAGTCCGAGATCGGCCTGCAAGCTCCGCTCGTGGAACTCGTCAAAGATCACCAAACCAATGCCCGAGAGTTCTGGGTCCCGCTGGATTCGCCGAGTGAGAATTCCCTCCGTCACCACCTCGATTCGGGTGCGATCAGACGTCTTGCGGTCATCGCGGGTGACGTAGCCAACCGTCTGGCCGACCGGTTCACCTAGGAGCTCGGCGGAGCGACGGGCCGCAGCTCGGGTTGCCAGCCGTCGCGGTTCCAGCATGAGTATGCGTTCGTGCCCATCGGCCAAGAACGGCTCATCGAGCAGACGAAGCGGAACCACGGTTGTCTTACCTGCCCCCGGCTCCGCTTGCAGAACAGCATTGTTGGGACCAGCACTGTTGGGGCCAGCACGGTTGGGTGAATCGTGCAGCGCTGCTCTCAGTTCGTCGATGCAGTCCTCAATGGGCAGGCCGGAGCTGGTCATCGCTCACAGACGTTACCCGGGCCTCGAAGACGGGCTCGGCAACCGATGCGCCATCACTGCTTGTTTATGCAGCTATTTGAATCCTAAAGAGTCTTGGGCTTTTGGTCGATTCGCAGGTATGACCAACGGCACGGGCATGAGTGACGCATGCTTAGACGAGCAGGTCGCCACATGGGGCATGATGCTGGCGACCTTGCCGATTCCGGCTGCTCTGGTTTCTCCGGATGGACGCGTCGTTGACCGAAATCGTTGGGTCGACATCGGGGTCGGCGACTGTCTCATCCAGATGGACGCGTCGCCCCATCCGGGCTTTGCCTTCGGTTCTGACGGTGCCAGCCGCTGGCGCGTCCGGCCGGTTGATGATGACTCGAGGGTCTGGTTGGCGACCGCAGACCGGGCTGACGACGGTGCTCACCTGATCGACCGGTTCTTCTTTTCCGGTGAGTCGCTCTTTGTCGTCTACGACCAGGCTGGTCTGGTCGCTCAGTCGAATGCGGCCTGGGAGGACCTTCTCGGCTACGGCCACGATGAAGTCTTCGGGCTCGACTCGTGGACCTTGCTGCCACCGGATGATCTCGAGACGCGCTCTCGGGTCGAGGCAGAACTCCGAAAGCGCGGGCGCAGCGAACCGCGCTTCAGAATGCGAACCAAGGATGGGTCATACAAGCTGATCAAGTGGGCGCTGTACTACGACACTGAATTGGGCCGTTGCTTCGGCGTTGGTCGCGACGTGACGGAAGAAGAGCAGCTGGCCAACGAGTTGCAGCGCATGGCCTACACCGACGACCTGACCGGTTTGCCCAACCGCACAAAGTTTCTCGAGCGGCTCGAGGCCGTGCTCGAGACGTCTGCCACGCCGGCGGTGCTGTTCTGCGACCTCGACAACTTCAAGGTCGTCAACGACTCGTTGGGGCACAACGCTGGTGATCTGCTGCTCCGGGGCATCGCCGATCGTCTCGCTCCTCATGCAGATGCCTCAGACAGTCTGTTTGCCCGGCTCGGAGGCGACGAGTTCGTTGGGCTGCTCGAACAAGGCACGTGGCCGAGGGCAATCAGCGCTGCTGAGGAGATCCTCGACTTGTTGCGCGAGCCGTTTCTCATCAAGGGACAACCGATTTACGCAACCGCCAGCATTGGCATCACCGTCGCAGATGCCCGCACGGTGCGTAGCGCCGAAGCCCTCCTCGGCGAAGCCGACACCGCAGCCTATGAAGCGAAAGGTCTTGGTCGGGACCGCTACAAGGCCTTCGACGATGCGCTCCGCGAGCAGGTTGACCGTCGATTCAATGTCGAGGCCGGCTTGCGTCGGGCCCTTGAGGATCATCGCTTCGAGGTGGACTACCAGCCGATCGTGGCGCTTCCTGGAGCTGGGGTTGTCGGCATGGAAGCCCTCGTTCGTTGGCGCAATGAGAGCAACGATCTCGTCTTGCCGGGGCGGTTCATCGACGTTGCAGAAGCAGCCGGTCTCATGCCCGCGATCGGTCGCCAGGTGATGACACAGGCTTTCTCTGTCGCAGCCGAGCTTGCACAAGGCGGTCGATCGATCGCCATCTCGGTCAACGCCTCTGCGGCCGAGTTGTCCACGGGTGCCGAATACGTCAAACAGGTGCTCGATACCGCAGCCGATACGGATCTCGATCCAACCCAGATTCTGGTCGAGATCACCGAATCGGCGATCGTCGGCGTGGAGGCGACTCTGCCCACGTTGCACGCGCTTCGAAGCCAAGGCGTCCGGATCGGTTTGGATGACTTCGGAACCGGTTTTTCATCGTTGTCCCATCTTCGGAGCCTTCCCATCGATGTCGTGAAGGTGGATCAATCCTTTGTCGCCGACCTGGCCCACGACCACGTCACCCGAGCCGTGACCTCGTCCCTGCTCAATCTCTGCCACGCCCTCGACCTCGACGTGGTGCTCGAAGGGGTCGAGACAACCGATGACGCCGCCGCAGTCGAGCAGATGGGCGGCAGGCTGGCGCAGGGCTACCTCTATCACCGGCCGATGTCGGCGCTGAACCTCTGTCGACTCGTCGGTCGACAAGATCGTATTGCCCCTCTTTCGCTCCGTCCGTCGCGGGAGCTCGAGCAGACGAAAACACACCCTTGAGTCGGACGGACGCCGCGAACTCGTAGGCTCGGCATCCATGGCAGGTCAGAAGCGGGTTCCGCCCCCACCGGTGCGGCGAGACAAGCCGGTGGTTGTTCGAGTTGATGACAACGCGCCTCGCCAGACGAAAAAGGCTCGCAAAGCAGCTGAAGCGATCGATGTCACGGACGTGCAGTTCGACGGCGTCGCTCCCGAGACCGACACCAAGCTGCGTCGGCGGCTGGCCGAGGCTGCGGTGGCCTTTGAGCGAGAACGATTTGGCGACGCCCAAAAGCTCCTCGACTCGATCGACCGCCTTGCTCCGGGAATCCCAGAAGTTCTCGAGTTGCGCGGCCTGTCGGCCTATCGGCTCGGCAAGTGGAAACTGGCTCTCAAAGATCTCGAGGCCTTCGCTCAAGCGACGGGTTCGGTGGAACAGCACCCGGTCATGGCCGATTGCCACCGGGCCATGCGGCAATGGGACCGGGTAGAAGAGTTGTGGCTCGACCTGGGTGAGACATCGCCAGGGCCCGAGCTCGTCGAGGAGGGGCGGATCGTCTACGCCGGCGCTCTTGCCGACCAGGGGAAACCGACTGATGGCATCCGGGTGCTCGAAAAGGCCCCCAAGGCACCAAAGAAGCCCAAGCTGCATCACTTGCGACGCTGGTATGCACTGGCCGATCTCTACGAGCGAGTTGGCGACTTGGCCCGAGCTCGCCGCCTCTTCGGCGAGGTGAGTCAGCTCGACCCGACATTCGGTGATGCCGGCCAACGAGCTCGAAACCTGCGCTGAGCTCACCTTCCCCCAGCGAATACACAACAAACAGGGGAGCGAGCTCATGTCGGCTCAATCCAAGCAAACCCTCAACTTCGTCGTGCTCATGGGCACCGTTCGAGCCGAACCGGTCACGACCGAACTCGACGATGGCTCAATCAGGCTGACCTTCGATCTGGTCGTTGGGCCCGGAGCAAATGCCGTGCCAGTGACATGGGTCGGCCGGGTCAGTCGTGCTCCTCGTCTGAACGTGGATCGCACGATCGCACTGATAGGCGCCGTGCGGCGGCGCTTCTTTCGATCGAACGGCGCACTCGTCTCACGCACGGACGTGCTTGCAACCGACGTGGCGGTGACGCCGGCCAAACGCACGGCGCTACTTGGGTCGCTTGACCGAATCGTCTCGTCGGCGGGCTGAGTCCCGCAGATCAATGACGGGTCCGCTCGTGTTTTGATCGCCGGCGGTGAGGTCGATCACGGCCTGGCCGTCGGTGGTCTCGCCGTCATAGAGGTGGTGCTCATATCGCGTCGCCGACACGGCTCGTGCGACGTCGTCGTAGTTCATGATGGTCTCGCTCAAGTCGGGGGACAGCACACGTTCGTGGCGAGTGAGGATGTGAATCGGTTCGACCCCGATCAGGTCGAACATGCCTCGGAGGTGTCGGCGTGTCGCTTCCCCCGACGCGAACAGCTGCTCGTAGGTGATGTCGTAGACCCGCTCAGCCGGCAGCTGTTCGATGAGGATCCGCTGCCGTTCGGTCTCGCGCTCCATGATCGCCATCAACGACAAGACGTCGTCGGGATCGACGTGGATGCGGGTGCGGTGGGTCTCGTCGGAATGCCGGCGCACGACCTGACCCGTTGCGGCCAGGGCCAGGAGCGAAATGGCCCGTCGCAAGGTGTTGACGCGGTACAGGTTGATGACTTGCACATCGGGCCGGCGCAACAGGTAGTCGTCGAGGTCATGTTGCGAGAACCGAATGCCCAGATCCTTGAACCCAATGGTCTTCAAGTTGTGCCAGGTCTTGTCGCGCTCGGTCTCGCCGCGGCGACGCCGAGCCCGACGGCTGTAGCGTTGCGCCAGTTCGAAGTGGACGCGCGACTCGCTGATGAAGTCCAGGTAGGACTCGACCGACCAGCCGCCGTAGCGAAACCATCGATGGAGTTTCATCGACGGCATGTAGCCACCCAGCACCTCGCCGTAGTTGCAGACGTGTGGATGTTGATTCAGCACATCGACGACGAAGTTCGAGCCGGATCGGCCGTTGGTAAAAATCACATGGTGTTGCACGGAGACGCCCCTTGAATGCGCTCCGCCGTGCCTGGGGTTACCCAGCACCTGCCCAGGAGCGACCGTATCGGCATGACCATCGGTGCTTTTGTTCCCGAGGGCGAGTCAATCCACCCAGTCGCGGCCGTTACCGTGCGGAGATGGCCCGACCCTTCACGAACAGTAAGCGGAAGCTCACGGAACACGGTCACCAGGAGCACTGTCAGCGAGGAAACAGGCGGTGACGGTGTGGGCTCTCGATCTTGACGGTGTCTTGTGGACGGGCAAGATGCCGATCGTTGGTTCAGCCGAGGCTGTGCAGTTGCTGCGCCACGTCGGTCACGAAGTGATCTTTGCGACGAACAACGCCTTTGCGACCGAACAGGCTCAGATCGACAAGCTCGCGAGCTTTGGTATCGAAGCAACGGGTGCTGTGGTGTCGTCCGCGATGGCGGGCGCGTCGATCGTGGCTCCCGACGAACGGGTGCTTGTGCTCGGCGGTCCTGGCGCCTCGGAGGCTGTCGAGGCCCGGGGTGCATCGATTGTTGCCGACTACCGCAACGGCGATTCGGTGCCGGACTCGGTCGTGGTTGCCCTCGATTTTGATCTCAGTTACGAACGCCTGCGAGGCGCAGTGCAGGCGGTACTCGATGGAGCACGCTTCATCGCAACGAACGACGACAGAACCTACCCGACCGAAAACGGGCTGTACCCCGGGGCCGGGGCCATCGTGGGTGCGGTGCAGGCCGCCACTGAGGTTGCCCCGATCGTGTGCGGTAAGCCACATCAGCCAATGGCCGACCTCGTCACCCAACGATTCGGTACCGAGGGCGTCATGGTGGGCGATCGGCCTGAGACCGATGGTTTGTTCGCCCAGGCGCTCGGCTACAAGTTCGAGCTCGTCTTGAGCGGGGTGACGACCCAAGCCGATCTGCCGGTCGAGCCGGCACCGGCGTCGGTCCATGCCGATCTGCTTGCGTTGGTCAGCGAACGAGTATGAGCTCGTGGTGTGGCGAAGGTCACGAAGAGAAGTAACTGCTAACTATTGCAAGCACTCGTTAGCTCTTGTATTGTTTTGGTCATGAACACCTCCTCCGTCATCACCAAGATCACCGACAGCGCAACTGATGCAGTCGATGAAGCCCGCTCCACAGTCGACTCCGCTGTTGACGCTGCCGTCGAAGCAGCATCACCGGTCCTTTCGATCATTGAGAAGCAGGTGCAGCCCGTCGTTGACATCACCGAACCTGTCCTCAGCCGAGTTGGCAAGACCGTGCGCGAGACCGTGGACTTTGCGTCTGGCTTCGTGCTCGTCACGCGCCGGGATCTCGAAGATCTCGAGGCTCGCGTGATCCGCGCCGAAAAGGCAGCGACCAAGGCGTCTGCTCCGGCAAAGAAGAGCCCAGCGAAGAAAGCAACGGCAAAGAAGAGCCCAGCCAAGAAGGCTTCTGCAAAGAAGAGCACCGCTAAGAAGGCAACGGCCAAGAAGTGAACTGACGCTGGCAACCCGCCAGTACCGTCCGGGTCATGGCGACCCGTCGACGGCTCGATGCAGAACTCGTTCGTCGAGAGCTCGTGTCGAGTCGACAAGAAGCTCGACGTGAGATCGAAGCCGGCAGGGTGACTGTTGGGGGTGCCCCAACCACCAAGCCGGCTCGTCTCGTTTTGCCATCAGAGGATGTGCAGCTCCTCGGGCCCGGACCGAAGTACGTGAGCCGGGCCGGCGGCAAGCTCGAGGCCGGGCTGGATCACTACGAGATCGATCCCACCGGTCTCCGGGTGCTCGATGCTGGTTCATCAACGGGTGGGTTCACCGACTGTCTTCTGCAACGAAAGGCCGCGAAGGTGTACGCCGTTGACGTCGGCACCCACCAGCTGCACGAGAAGATCCGGGCCGATGATCGGGTTGTCGTCATGGAGCAGACCGACGTGCGTTCGCTCGACGTCGATCGTCTTTCTGATGGCGGCCGAGTCGACCTTGTTGTCGGTGATTTGTCGTTCATCTCCTTGAAGTTGGTCATCCCGACGCTTGTCGAGCTGGCGAAACCCGGTGCGTCGATGCTCTTGCTGATCAAGCCGCAGTTTGAGGCCGGTCGCCAAGAAGCTTCGAAGAACCGTGGTGTCATCACCGATCCCGTCATTCACGAACGGGTCATTCAAGAGGTCAGGAGCGCCGCACTGTCAGTGGGAGCTGTCATGCTGGGGGTCATGGAGTCTCCGGTGACCGGATCTGCGGGCAATCTCGAGTTCGTGGCGCACTTCGTGTGCCCGACCCACCATGTGTCGGCCGAGGATCGCTGATGGGAATCAGTGTGGGCTTGGTGTTGCACCACCATCGCCCCGAAGCGGTCGAACTCGGCATTCGGGCCCTCGAGTGGTGTGAGACATGTGGTGTTGAGGGGCGTCTGCCTGCTGTCGATGCCGAGTTGCTGGGTCGGCCGGAACTCGGCGAGGCCGACGATGCGGTGTTCGGCAAGGGTCTTGACGTGTGCCTGAGCCTTGGTGGCGATGGCACGATGTTGCGCTCCACCGACCTGGTCGCTCGTCACGAGGTTCCCGTCATGGGTGTCAATGTCGGCCGCCTCGGCTATCTGACGACCGTTGATCCAGATGAGCTCGAAGCGGCCCTCACGGCGTGGCACGCCGGTTCTCTTGCGATCGATGAGCGCATGTTGCTCGACGTCACGGTGGAGACGGCCGAGACCGAGGTGCAGACGGCCTTCGCGCTCAACGAGGTTGTTGTGGAGCGGGCCGAGCCGGGCCACACGGTGTCTGTTGTGGCCGAAATCTCTGGCAAGCGATTTACCCGCTACCTCGCTGATGGTCTCATTGTGGCCACGCCAACCGGGAGCACGGCCTATTCGTTGTCTGCCGGTGGCCCCATCGTCGAGCCTGGTTTTGAAGCGCTGGTGTTGACGCCGGTCGCCGCCCACATGGTCTTCAATCGATCCATGGTGTTTGCACCTTCTACCGAGGTGCGCCTCACCATCGACGGCTACCGCCCCGCCATCGTTTCGATCGACGGCCGTCAACTCACGAGGCTCGAGCCCGGCCAGAGCGTGTTGTGTCGAGCTTCGGACCGGCGGGCAAGATTCGTGATGCACGGCGAGACCGACTTTCACACCGTGCTCAAAGACAAGTTCGGCCTCGAAGATCGGTAAGGACGTCACGTGCTTTGTGAGCTTGCAGTGTCGAATCTCGGGGTGATCGATCAGGTCACCCTCGAGTTGCCAAGCGGGATGATTGCCCTCACCGGCGAGACCGGCGCTGGTAAGACCATGCTGGTCGACGCCATCAATCTGCTGATGGGCGGGCGGGCCGACCCCGGTCTAGTGCGACCCGGGGCCGATGAGGCAACGGTCGATGGTCGTTTCTTGCTCGACGATGAAGAGTTCGTCCTCACGCGGGTCATTCCGGTCGATGGTCGATCACGGGCGTATGTCAACGGGCGTCCCGCCACAGCGTCGGTGTTGGCCGATCTCGGTGCGCGACTGGTCGACCTGCACGGTCAGCATTCCCATCAGTCGCTGCTTGGTGTTCCGGCCCAACGCGGTGCCCTTGATCAGTTTGGCCACGTTGATCTCACCAAGCTCGAAGGAGCACGGAAGCGCATGGTCGACATCGAGGCTGCGCTCGGTGAACTCGGTGGCGACGAACGAACCCGGGCCCGCGAGCTCGATCTGCTTCGCTACCAAGTGCGCGAGCTCGACGATGCTGCCATCGAAGACGCAGCTGAAGACACTCGCCTGGCCGACACCGAGGAGCTGCTGGCCAACGCCGTCGAACATCAGGCCGCGTCGGGTCTGGTGCTCGACGATCTCGTCGGCGACGACGGAGCTCGCGATCGTTTGGCCCTCGCGCTCGGTCGGCTCGAAGGACGCTCGCCCTACCGCGACGAGAGTGCTCGCTTGCGAGATCTGCTCGCTGAACTCGACGACCTGGTCGACGCGATTCGGGCAGTCGGTGATGGCATCGACCCGGATCCTGCAGCGCTCGAGGCGGTCCAAAACAGGCGGCACCAGCTCCACCAGCTCTGTCGGAAGTACGGCGACGATCTCGGCGAGGTGATGGCAGAACATCGCCTGCTCGCCGATCGATTGGCCGAGCTGGTTGCTTACGACGCCCGAGCCGAACGCCTCGATGAAGAGAAGGCCGAAGCAGCGGCCGAACTTGCCGTTGCCGCGGCTGCGGTGCGCAGCGCCCGTGAGGCGGCGGCCCCCGACCTGGCTCGAGCGATTGAGAATTGGCTGCAACGGCTCGCCATGCCCAAGGCCAAGGTTGCTGTCGAGGTTGGCGCCGACGATGGTTCTGAAGTGGTCTTTCAGCTGGCAGCAAACCCGGGTTCGGCTCTCCAGCCGCTGTCCAAGGTTGCTTCTGGCGGCGAGCTGGCTCGAACCATGCTGGCGCTACGCAGCGTGCTGTCTGAAGCACCCCCGATTCTCGTGTTCGACGAAGTCGACGCCGGTATCGGTGGCGAAGCCGGGCATGCCGTTGGCTCAGCGCTCGCCGCGTTGGGCGACCGCCACCAGGTGCTTGTCGTCACCCACCTCCCTCAGGTGGCCGCCTGTGCCGACAGCCACCTCATCGTCGAGAAGCGGCAGGGCACCGACGACACGGTCTCGGAGATCTCACTGCTCGATCGCAAGGGTCGAGTCACCGAGTTGGCCCGCATGTTGTCGGGCAAGCCCGACTCCAAGAGCGCCCGGAGCCACGCGAAAGAGCTGCTCGCCGCCGGCGCAGACCCGACCTAGCCCGCACTCACCAGCTCGACGAGTTCGTCGACGAGATCCTGTGTTGTCTCGGCGATGCCCGGTGCTTCGATGCTGAGGGCCTCGGCCACGGCAGGGACGTGGTCGGCAACCAGTGCGAGGCGCGGCCTCCGACGAAGGATGCGTTCGAGCCTTCTGGCCACGGCATCGGGATCGGCGTAGTCAGTCGGCAAGCCCCGAGCCTGGAGGGCGACCAAGTGGTCGGGCCATTCGGGATCATCAACGAGAGCGACGAGGTGGTTCTCTTCAACGGCCAACTCAGCGAACGCAGTGTCGAGTTGTTCGCGAACATGCTGGTCTTCGAGGAGCGTGCCGTCGATCAACATCTCGGGCCCGACGTGGGCCGCGGCGCGTGCTGGACCGCGGGCCACACCGCGATCTGCCAGGTCGGCTCGCAATCGGCGCTGTCGGCTCCGAAACCACTCCGACCCGTGGAATGCATCGTCGGTTCGGTGGTGCAGGCGAATGCCCTCGGCGATGGCCGGATGGCGGGCCTTGCGCATCAACCGGTGACCGCCGAAGGTCGCCAGGTCGGGGAGCGCGGCACCGAGGAGCACCCGAGGGTCGTCGCTGACCCCGGCCGCAACCGCGATGTGGCCGGTGACGTTCACGTCAGGGCGCCGTAGACCAGTGATTTGAGCTCTTGGCGAATGGGGTAGGCCGACGACGGCATGAGCTGCGTGAGGCCGATCACAATGAGCTCCTCGGCCGGGTCGACCCAAAACAGCGTCGATGCGGCGCCGCCCCACGCAAACTCGCCGGGCGAACTGATCACCTGGGCCTGCGCGGGGTCGAGCATCACCGAGAAGCCCAATCCGAATCCAACGCCGGTGTAGGTGGTCTCGCTGAACACCGCCTGTCCCATGGATGCCAGATCACGGCCCTCCGGGAGGTGGTTCGTCGTGGCGTACTCGAGCGTCTTGCGGCCGATGATCCGAATACCATCGAGTTCGCCTTTCCCGAGCAGCATCTGACAGAAGCGGTAGTAGTCAGCCATCGTCGACACGAGACCGCCACCACCAGAGAAGAAGCTCGGTTCGGAGCGGTAGGGCGAGTTCTCGCTTCCGTCGTCGATCATCACGGTGTCGTCGTTTACCAACGGATCGTTGGCAGCGCCCTCGGGCACACCGAATGGCGACACGCTGGCGAGCGCATAGTTCGTGGTGAGGCGATCGCCGTTGGCGTCGTCCACGAAGAAGCCGGTGTCTGACATCCCGAGCGGGCCGAGGATGTGCTCGTCGAAATAGGCATCGAGTCGCTGGCCCGAGATGATCTCGACGAGGGCGCCACACACATCGGTGGCGACGCTGTAGCTCCACTGCGTGCCGGGCGAGAAGAGCAGCGGAATCTCTGCCAGCTTGTCGAGCATGTCGGTGAGCGAGTTACCCGGGGCTGCTCGTTCGACCCCTCTCTTGCGGTAGAGGGCATCGACGGGGTGGTTGCCCATGAACCCGTAGGTCAAACCCGAGGTGTGGGTGAGCAAGTCTTGGACGCACATCTCACGTTCGGGAAAGGTGGTGGTGAAGGTCGTCGGGCTGCCGTCCTCCCAGACCCGCAGGTTGGCGAACGATGGGATGAACGCCGAGACCGGGTCGCCGAGCTTGGCCTTTCCTTGTTCGATGAGCTGGAGAAGCGCAATTGACGTGATTGGTTTCGACATCGAATAGATGCGAAACATCGCGTCTGGCTCATACCCCTGGTGTGAGAGATGAGCGACCTCGCCGTTGCGGGCGACGAGACACGAAAACCCGGGATAGCGGCCGGTGTCGAGATAGTTCGTCTTGACGAACTCGTCGATTCGGGCGAGACGGTTCGGATCGAGTCCGAGACGGCTGGGGTCAGCGGCGGCGTTGAGCATGCAAGATCGTCGGTCAGATTGGCACAGCACGCAAAGTCCGGACGGATCTGAGGTCATCAGCCTGGAAGGCGACCGAGCGCGCTAAATTACACGAGCGGAGCAAAGGGGTAGAACGTGACCAAGCACATCTTCGTCACCGGCGGCGTGGTCAGCTCGCTCGGCAAGGGACTCACGGCGTCATCACTGGGCCGACTTCTCAAGGCTCGTGGCCTTCGGGTCACGATGCAGAAGCTCGACCCGTATCTCAACGTCGATCCGGGAACCATGAACCCGTTCGAACACGGTGAGGTGTACGTCACCGACGACGGCGGCGAGACCGATCTCGATCTCGGTCACTACGAGCGCTTCATTGACGAGCCTTTGTCGCGAGCGTCGAACGCCACGACCGGTTCGATCTACTCGTCAGTGATTGCGGCCGAACGCCGGGGCGACTACCTGGGCAAGACCGTGCAGGTGATCCCGCACATCACCGACGAGATCAAGCGTCGCATCAGCACGCTGGCATCCGACGACGTCGACGTCGTGATCACCGAAGTGGGCGGCACGGTTGGCGACATCGAGATTCTGCCGTTCCTCGAAGCCATCCGACAGTTCCGCCTCGACGTCGGCCGAGACAACGTCTGCTATGTCCACGTCACCCTCGTGCCCTATATCGGCCCCGCCGAAGAGCTCAAAACCAAGCCGACCCAGCACTCCGTCACCGAGCTGCGTAGTCGGGGCATCCAGCCAGATGTGATCGTGTGTCGCTCAGATCGCCGCATCTCCGATGCTCTGCGGTCGAAGATCTCCAATCTGTGTGACGTGCCCCTCGACGGCATTATCAATGCGCCAGACGCCAACTCGCTCTACGGCATTCCACTCACGATGCACGAGGGTGGGCTCGACAACTACGTCTGCAACATTCTCGGCTTCAACCACCTCAGCCCCGATCTTTCGCTGTGGCAGGAGCTGGTCGATCGGGTCGAGCGAGCCTGGAAACCCATGACGATTGGCATCGTCGGCAAATACGTCACCTTGCCCGATGCCTACCTTTCGGTGGCGGAATCGCTCCGACATGCAGCGTTTCAACATGAGGTCGATCTCAAGATCGAGTGGATCATGTCTGACCACGTCGAAGGGCTGCTCGTTGGTGAGCGGCTCGGCCACCTCGATGGCATCGTGTTGCCCGGTGGGTTTGGTGTCCGCGGGGTCGAAGGCAAGGTCGAGGCTGCTCGATATGCACGGGAACAGGGCATCCCCTGTCTCGGCTTGTGTCTTGGCATGCAGGTGATGACCATCGAGTTCGCTCGAAACGTTCTCGGCCTCGCCGGTGCCAACTCGAGCGAGTTCGACACCGCCGATAGCACCACTCCGCACCCGGTGATCGACCTGATGGACAGCCAGCGAGACGTCACCGACATGGGTGGCACGATGCGGCTCGGCGCCTACGTGGCCGTCCTCGAAGAGGGATCACAAGTAGCCGACATCTACGGCGAAACCGTCATCAGCGAACGTCACCGTCATCGCTATGAGTTCAACCCCAAGTACCGGAGCCGGTTCGACAACTCGACCTTCCGCTGCTCGGGCAACTCCCCAGATGGACAACTCGTCGAGTTCATCGAGCTCGCCGATCATCCGTTCTGGGTTGGCACCCAGGCCCATCCCGAGCTGAAGAGCAGGCCTGACCGTCCGGCGCCGCTGTTTGACGCATTCGTTGGCGCCGCCCTGGCGTTGGCCGAGAAGAACGATGCGGCCCGCTTCGCCGGGCTGGCTCCAGCCGACGACGTCATCGACGCTCGCTGAGCTAGGGGAGACAACATGGCGGAAGTCTCGCCCGACGGGGCTGAAGCTCGTTCCCCCTTCGAGTTCGTTCGCGACGACGTGGTTCACGACGGACAGGTGGTGTCGTTTCGCAACGGCATCTTCAACGGACCCGAGGGTGAGTTCGTTCGCGACATCGTTCGCCACCCCGGGGCTGTCTCAGCTGTTGCGGTTGAGGACGGCGAGGTGTTCTTGGTCCGCCAGTATCGAGCCCCCATCGACGAAGACATGTGGGAGATCCCGGCGGGCAAGAAAGACGTCGAAGGCGAGCCCGGTCTCGACACCATCGCTCGAGAGCTCGAAGAAGAGATCGGAAAGCGGGCGGGCAAGCTCGAACCGCTGATCAACCTGCACCACTCGCCGGGGTTCTGCGACGAGTTCCAAGAGATCTATCTGGCCACCGAACTGGAAGAAGTCGGGCGTCGAGTCGACTCGCTCGAAGAGCAATACATGGTGGTCCGCCGGGTGCCGGCTGCGGTTGCCGTGCAGATGGCTACGGATGGATCGATCACCGATGCCAAGTCGATCATCGGGATACTGGCGGCTGCCCGCAAACTCGGTTGGTGAGTGGGTTGCTGGCCGACGCAGCTCATTTGGCCCGGCGTTTCTTCGGTGCCATCAAACCTGGGGCTCCACCGGCTGAGGATGATCGGTGGGCTCGCTTGCACCTGCTCGATGGTGAAGTGCAGCTCTGGGAGCGAATGAACAATCCCGATCGTCGTCACGCGATCGAAGTGGCCCGAGCCGTCGTGGCCAAACTCGGAGAACCCGAGCGGCCTGTTGTGGCCGCGGCGTTGCTCCATGACGTCGGCAAAGTCGTCAGCGGCTACCGCACACCGGCCCGGGTCGTCGCCACGATGGTCTGGGCTGTTGCTGACGATTCGCTGGCCGACCAATGGCTCGACCAGTCAGCGCCGCGGAAACGGCTGGTATCTCTCAAAAAGCTGGCCCAATACCGACGACACCCCGAATTGGGCGAGCAGTTGCTCATCGACGCAGGAGCCGACCGCCTGACCTCTTCATGGGCCGGCGATCACCACCGTCCCCAAGTTCGCTGGCGGGTCACGCCAGACATTGCCGCCGTGCTGAAGGCGTGCGACGACGACTGAGCGTGGTCAGACTCGGCGGCGAAGCAGGCCGACCGCTTCGTAGGCCCGATCGAGTACCGGCTCGGCGATCGCTGCTGCCTTATCCGCACCGACAGCGAGGGCATCGATGATGTCGTCGTCGGGAATCGAGGCGAGCTTGTCTTGAATCGGCTCGACAACGGCGAGCACCGAAGCCGCCGTGTCGGCCTTGAGCGGCCCGTATTGTTCGTACGTGGCGGCGAGTTCGACGGGATCACTGCCACCTGTGGCAGCAAGAATGTCGAGCAGGTTCGACACGCCGGGCTTTTGCTCCCGATCGAAACGCACCTCGCCGTCGTTGTCGGTCACGGCCTTCTTGAACTTCTTTTCGATGTCCTTCGGTGTGTCGCGCATGTCGATTGTGCCCAGCGGACTGTCGACCGACTTCGACATCTTGTTTTCAGGGTGTTGGAGGTCCATCACCCGTGCCCCTGACTCGGGAATGCGGTGTTCGGGCACAACGAAGGTGTCGCCATAGCGGGAGTTGAAGCGGGTCGCGACATCTCGGCTGAGCTCGATGTGTTGCCGTTGATCGTCGCCGACCGGCACCACATCGGTGTCGTAGAGAAAGATGTCGGCGGCCTGGAGCGCTGGGTAGGTGAACAGCGCAGCGCCAACGAAGCCGGAGTCACGGCTCGATTTGTCCTTGAACTGCGTCATCCGGCTGAGTTCGCCGTAGGACGCCACTGTCTGCATGAGCCAGCCGAGCTCGGCGTGAGCCGGCACGTGTGACTGCACGAAGAAGACCGAGCGCTCGGGATCGATCCCCGAGGCCAACATCATGCGAGCAATCTCGAGTGTGCCGGTCTTGACCTCGCCGGGTTCCTTGGGAAGCGTCAAGGCATGAAGGTCGACGATGCAATACACCGCGTCGTGATCATCTTGCAGAAGGTGCCAGTTCTTGAGCGCACCGAGGTAGTTGCCGAGGTGGGTGGATCCCGAGGGCTGAATTCCGCTGAAAACACGAGGTCGACCTGAGGTGGCCGAAGAGGATGAAGTCACGGGGGAGTAGCGTAGGGGCCGCGGTAAACACCTGCGGACCATTTAGAATCACATCAGTGTCATTTGTAGACGAAACTCCTCGCGCCGCCGAACGCACCCAAGACCCGAACCCGGGCCAACCCAGCGATCCTGACGTCGCCAACAGCGGTGAATCCGAACACCAGGGCTATCGAGTCTCCACCGAAGGCTTCGAAGGTCCGTTCGACCTGCTGCTGCACCTCATCTTGAAAGACGAAGTCGATCTCTACGAGATCTCGCTGTCAACGATCGTTGATGCGTATCTGGCCGAGATCGAGCAGATGGATCTCTGCGATCTCGAGACGGCCACGGAGTTCCTGCTCATTGCGGCCACGCTGGTCGAACTCAAGTGCCGCCGTCTGCTCCCGGTCGACGACGACTTCGATCTCGACGACGAACTCGGCATCTGGGAAGAGCGCGATCTGCTGTTGTCTCGCCTGCTCGAGTGCAAGACCTTCAAGGATGCAGCGAAGATCCTCGATGATCTGACCACCAACGCATCACGAGTCGTTGCCCGACGAGCTGGTCTCGAAGATCAGTTCCTCGAACTCACACCTGATCTTCTCGCCGGAGTCACCGGCGATCGACTTCGCAAGTCGTTCATCAAGGCGATGACGCCGCCAGCTGAACCCGTCGTTGATCTGTTTCACGTCACGAGCGTCACGGCAAGTGTCACCGATGCGATCGAAGAGATGCTCGACGAGCTTCCTCGTTCTGGCCCCGTCTCGTTCCGTTCGTTGACCGCCGGCCTCGTCGAGCGAGTCGAAGTGGTGGTCCGATTCCTTGCAGTGTTGGAGCTCTTCAAACAGGGCTTCATCGAGATCGACCAAACCACGGCGTTCGGCGATTTGCGCATCGAATGGATAGGCGGCGAGATCGAAGCCCAAGCCGTGATGGCTGGCGTCGATCTCTACGAAGGCTGAGAAGGCGGAGCATGTCTGAAGAAGAAGTCCCACAAGTCCCAGAAGAACCGATTGACGAGCCGACCGCTCAAAAGCCAGAGGCACCCAGTGTCACGGCTGGTCCGCCGTCTGAGCAGGCGCTGAACGAAGCGGCGATGGCCATCGAGGCGATCGTGCTGTCGTCGTCTGACCCAGCGCCCTCGCAACTGTTGGCCCAAATGGTCGAGCTGCCGGTCGATGTGGTGATCGAGATCTGTCACCGCTTGGCCGAGAGTTACGCCTCTGAGGGGCGCGGATTCGAGCTGGCCGAGGTCGCCGGCGGATGGCGCTACCAGACCAATCCGGTGTGCGCCCCCTACGTCGAACGCTTTGCGCTCGAGGGACAAACCGCCCGGCTGTCGGGAGCCGCACTCGAAACCCTGTCGATCGTGGCCTACAAGCAGCCGATTTCTCGAGGTCAGGTGTCGGCCATTCGTGGCGTCAACGTCGATGGTGTGCTGCGCACGCTCGTGCAACGGGGCTACGTCGATGAAGTAGCTCGCGACGCAGGGCCCGGTCAGGCGATCATGTACGGCACCACGCAGCTGTTTCTCGAACGAATCGGGCTTGCGTCGCTGAAGGATCTACCGCCGCTCGGCGATTTTGTTCCGGCCGCATCGGTCGTCGAAGCACTCGAGCAGTCGCTCCGAGTCGACAACGAGGCCGGGTACCCGGCAGACGGGTCCGAGGTCGATATCGACCTCACCGCCGATGTTGACCTCACTGAGGACGAGGTAGAGATCGACCTCACCGTCGACGAGCCCGCTGACGATGTCGCTGAGGACTCGGCAGGATCGTGACGGAGCCGGACGCAACCGGTGAACGATTGCAGAAGGTGTTGGCGAGAATCGGTGTCGGGAGCCGTCGGACCAACGAGATCTTGATCGCCGAAGGGCGGGTGCGGGTCAACGGCGAGGTTGCGATTCTCGGGGCTCGAGTCGAGATCGAGACCGACGAGATCGAGGTCGACGGTGCGATTCTCACGACGATGCCCGACGTCGTGTGTTACCTGCTGAACAAGCCGAAGGGCGTCATCTCGACCGCCGACGATCCGCAGGGTCGACCCACCGTGGTCGGCATGGTGCCCGAATCGCCTCGGGTGTTCCCGGTTGGCCGTCTCGACGCCGACACCGAGGGTCTGTTGTTGCTGACCAACGACGGTGGACTCACCCATCGACTGACACACCCGAGCTTTGGGGTCGAAAAGGAGTATCTCGTCGACGTCGTGGGGACACCGAGCCGGTCGGCCATCCGTCAGCTCCGTGAGGGTGTTGAACTCGACGATGGTCTCACCGCACCAGCGGCCGTCGCAGCAGTTGGCGACACTGGGTTGCGGATCACGATCCACGAGGGTCGAAACCGACAGGTTCGGCGCATGTGTGATGCCGTCGGCCATCCGGTTGCCCGTCTGGTTCGCACTCGGATTGGTCCGCTGAGCGATCCCAAGTTGCGTCCCGGGAAGTGGCGTCAGCTCGACCAAGATGAGCTGTTGGATCTGCAACGAGCCGTCTCGCGGACCTGACCCCCTATCCTTCGCCGACATGCCAGTTCGTGCTCTCCGGGCAGCCATCACCATCGACGTCGACACTCCCGATGAAGTTCGGGCCCGGACGACGTCACTTCTCGAGCAGCTCTACGAGCGGAACGGGCTGCGCCACGACGATGTCGTGAGCATCTTGTTCACGGCCACCGTCGACATTCGCAGTGCGCCGCCCGCCGCCGCGGCTCGTGGATTTGGGCTCATCGACGTGCCCTTGCTCTGTGCTCAAGAGATGGACGTCGAGGGTTCGCTCGGGATGTGCATCAGGATGATGCTCCACGTCGAGACCGACATCCCTCGGGATGAGCTTCGCCACGTGTTTCTTCGTGGGGCGACGGTGTTGCGGCCCGAGCTCGCAGAACCTGGTGACGAGGCGTTCGACTCGTGACCGAGACCAAACGAGCGAATGTTGTGGGCACCGGCCTGATCGGAGGCTCGGTCGGTCTTGCCCTCAAACGAGCCGGGTGGTTTGTGTCTGGCACTGATCTCGACCCTGCGGTGAGCGCACAAGCGCTCGAGGTCGGGGCGATTGATGCAGTGGGGATCGAGTCCGATGCCGACCTCACGGTGATCGCTGCCACGGTCGGTGCCATTGCCGAGGTGGCCAAAGAGATCTTGGAGCAAACGACTGGTCCGGTCACTGATGTCGGCTCGACCAAGCTCGACATCTGCGCAGCGGTCAACAACCCTCGATTTGTCGGCGGCCACCCGATGGCCGGTTCCGAACTCGACGGACTGGTTGGCGCTCGGGCCGAGATGTTCGATGGGGCCATGTGGGTGCTGACCCCAACACCGGAAACCGATGAGGCGTCGTTTGCCGTTGTTCGCGCCGCGGTCCGGTCACTGGGGGCTGAGACGATCGCCCTCGATCCCCGCACCCATGATCAGATGGTGGCGCAGGTGAGCCACGTGCCGCACCTCACTGCCGCAACGCTCATGAATCTCGCTGGCGACTCGGCGGTCGAGCATCGGGCATTGCTTCGCCTTGCCGCTGGCGGGTTTCGCGACATGACCCGCATCTCCGCCGGGCGGCCATCGATCTGGCCTGAGATCTGCGCTGCGAATCGAACCGCCATCGCTGCTGGCCTGGAGCGCCTGACCGTCGCGTTGTCCGACATGCGCGACAAGGTGCTCGCCGACGATGCAGAGGGAATCCTCGAGGTGCTCGAGCGGGCCCGAGACGCCCGCATCAATCTGCCTACCGGCTTTGGCCTTTCCGAGGCTTTGGTCGAGATGAAGATCCCGATTCCTGATGAACCGGGCCAGATTGCGGCGATCGCCACGCTGGCCGCAGAGCTCGACGTCAACATCTTCGACCTCGAACTCACCCACTCTGGCGAGGGCCGCAGGGGTGTGCTCACCATGGTCGTCGATGACACGATGTGTGAGCGGTTCGTTGGTGGGTTGATGGCTCGGGGCTTCCGGCCTCGAACAAGGAACCTCGCATGAACAGCGACGAGTCGCTCGTTGTCGTTGCGATCGATGGGCCCGCAGGTTCGGGAAAGTCGACGGTGGCGCGCCTGGTCGCCGATCGGCTCGAACTCGAATACCTCGACACCGGTGCGATGTATCGGGCCGTGACCTTTGCGGCCATGAACGCGGATTGTGATCTCGACGATGCGGCTGCCGTTGGCGCCGTGGCCTCCGCATTGGCACTCGAGATGCCACCATCTGGTGAAGTTGTCGTCAACGGTCACGATGCCACAACGGCCATTCGGGGCCCTGAGGTCACCGCTGCGGTGTCGACCGTTGCCGCCCACCCCGATGTGCGGGCCGAACTCGTCGGGCGACAGCGGGAGTGGGCACGAGAGCGAGGGGGCGGCGTGCTTGAAGGTCGCGACATCGGTTCGGTTGTCTTCCCCGACGCCGTGGCAAAGATCTACCTCACGGCCAGCGAAGAGGTGCGAGCGGCACGGCGAGCTGGTGAAGAAGGGGCAACCGATCGTGATGCCGTTGCCGCTGACCTCGCTCGCAGAGATGCACTCGACTCGCAGCGAACCGCCGACCCGCTCCGTCAGGCCGACGATGCCATCGAGATCGACACCTCGCATCTCTCGATCGATGAGGTAGTTGCCCTCATCGAAGAGTTGGTTGGCCGAGCAAGAGGGTTATGAACGACTCCGCTGTTGCTCTGGCGGGTGACCCCTCGGTCAGCGCCGCATCGCGTCGCTTCTACGGCGTGGTCCATGTCGTCTTCGGACTGTTCTTCCGCCTCTGGGTGCGGATCGACATCCAAGGGACCGAGCACGTTCCGGTCAGCGGGGGATTCGTGCTAGCACCGGGCGCACACCGTTCCATCATCGACACAGGAGTCATCGGCGGTACCACAAAGCGAATGCTCCGCTACATGGGCGCCGAGACGTACTTTTCGATACCGGTTCTGGGTTGGTTCTTGCGCTCAGTGGGTGGGTTCCCCGTCGAACGAGACGCGACCGACCGAGCAGCACTCCGGTTGGCCCAATCGCTCCTCGAGGCCGGCGAGCCACTCGTCGTGTTCCCAGAAGGCACGAGGTTCTCTGGTCCGACGGTCGAGCCGCTCAAAGAAGGGGCAGCCTTTCTTGCCTGTCGAGCCAATGTGCCGATTGTGCCGGTCGGCATCGGTGGTGCGGAGCGGGCATGGCCGAAGGGCGGCAAGTTCATCCGTCCGTCGAAGATGGCGTTGGTGGTTGGTCCGCCGCTGTACCCGCCAGAGCGGGAGGAAGGCGCTCGCATCAAGCGCTCGCAGATCACGTCGATGACGGCTGACCTGCACGTCGAACTCCAACGCCTGTTTGACCAAGCGCAGACTCGAGCCGGCGCCTGACCCTCAGTGATCAGTCGCGGTCAGCCCGGGCTGCCGCCAGTGCATGTTGGCTACTGCTGAGCAAGTCGGCCACCGATCGGCCGGGTGCTCCGGCGTCGGCCACGACGACGGGCTCAACTCCAAAGCGCCACGAGAAGCTCTCTTCCATTTCGAGCTTGAGCGCAGCGGCGACCTCGGCAACGGTTTCGTCAGCCTCGAGCTCGCTGGTGACCACGGTGAGCTCGTCTTCGCCCGTTCGGGCGATGAGCGCGTCGTCGAGCACAAACCGGATGGCGTGCGAAACCGCGACGACGATGTGGGCGCTAGCGGTGACGTCTCGCTTCTCCTGAAGGTCATGAAGACCGATGAGCGCGACTCTGAAGACCACGACGGCGTTCGCATTCTCGTCGTCGAGGCGGCGCCGAAGGTCGTCAACCAGCGCAAGCCTCGTCGCAAGCCGTGTGACTGGGTCGATGTGGGGCAAGACCTGTACTGGAGCCGGGGCC
Source organism: uncultured Acidimicrobiales bacterium (assembly GCA_937976305.1). GTDB lineage: Bacteria > Actinomycetota > Acidimicrobiia > Acidimicrobiales > SZUA-35 > CALEWY01. The sequence continues at coordinate 45,200 of CALJSB010000060.1, read as the reverse complement.
ATGGGCCAGCGAGCCGAAGACTGTCCCAACGCGTCGGCGGCGTTGGTGATGAGCTCGCGCTGGCGAGCAGTGATGACAACACCCGGTTCGCTGTGGGCCAACTCGAGCTCGACGCCCGAATCGGGGTCGCCGATCGGCACGTTGAAGACCGAACCCCAGGGCGTGTCCGGGTCTTCGTCTTCAGTTCGTGATCGGCCAGCGATGGCAACGAGCACGGGGTCGACGTTGCCCCACGGCGCTGGAGTCTGTTGGGTCAGATCGATCGATGCCGCAGCAACGACGCTGTCTGGCGAATCGGTGAGTTGGATCGCAGCCCGAGGCCAGCCCGTCAGATGGCACAGCGTCGAGAGGGCGGCCGACAGCCGGGCTTCAGGGTCGGCCGGCTGCTCGGCGCCAAGCTGCACCATGAAGTCGTCAAGCCCCACCTGATCGCTGGAGTTGGCTCGAAGACGGAGGGGCTGGATGTGGGCGATGACGCTGTCGTTGTCGGCCGACACGCCGACGAATCGGAAGGTCTGCCACATGCCGTCGATCCGCATACGGATCGGCATCCAGTGTGAGATGCCGCCGTTCGACGCTCGCTCGTTGGCGTTGAGCTTGATCGCCAGCCGGTCATTCGGGTGAAGAAAGACATCGATGTGACGGTGTTGGACCTCGGTGCCTTCGAAGAGCGCAGTGGCCGCTGTGGCGTTGACGTCGGTGATGACACCAAATCGGTCAAGCCGTAGGAGCGCCTCGTTGGGCATGGCATGAACGGCACGGTCGAAGGCCGATTGATGATCGTCTGCTGCATCGGCGGCCGTCGCTCTTGGGGGGCTGCTCGCGCGCCGATCCTCGTTTGCCGCTGCCACCACGGGGGGAAAGTGTAGGGCCGGGTGTGGCGCTTCCACCGAGCAACCCGAAGCCCCACGGAAGGTGGTTTACAGCTCGCTCAAAACGTCCGAGGCATCGATCGATCGATCGTTGAGATCGGGCCGGTCTGTGATCGATCCGCCGAGACCAAGCGTCGCAATGACATCAAGCCCAGCGAGTAAATCACGCAGGTTCCGAGGCGGCGGAAAGTACTCGTCCTCGTCGGTAATGCGGACCTCTTCGACACCGTTGATCGGGTCGAGCATGGCGATGATTGCCTCGACAACGTCTTCGGGGGCGGAAGCCCCGGCCGTCACGCCAATGGTGCCGCTCAGTGTTTCAGGAAGCTCATCTGGTCCGTTCACGCGGTAGACGGCAGGGCAACCGGCTTCTGTTGCGAGCTTCGCCAACGCCGAGGTGTTTGAGCTGTTGGCGGAACCGATCACCACGACGGCATCGCAGTCCTCGGCGATGGCCATGAGCGCCGACTGGCGGTTGGTGGTGGCGAAGCACAGGTCGGATCTCCCCGGTTGCCACATGTCGGGGAAGCGCTCTTGTGCTGCATTGGCGACCTCGGACCAGTCGCGGTGCGACAGGGTGGTTTGGGCCAGGAGCGCCGTCGGTTCATCAAAGTCGGGGAGTGCCTCGACCTCTTCGATCGACTCGACTCGACTGATGGCACTCGGTGCGACGGCCATGGTGCCGACTGCTTCTTCGTGGCCGGCGTGACCGACGTAGATGATGCGGTACCCCTTCTTGGCCCGCACCTTCACCTCGTGATGGACCTTGGTGACAAGCGGGCAGACCGCGTCAACGACATAGCTGCCACGCTCGCGGGCCGCGGTCACCACCTCAGGCGCAGAACCATGGGCCGACAGCATGATCGGCTTGCCCTCTGGAACTTCATCGATCGAGTCGACAAACACCACGCCTTTGTCGATGAAACGATCGACGACCAGCTTGTTGTGGACGATCTCGTGGTAGCAGTAGACGGGTGGCTCGAACGCCTGGACCATCCACGACAGGGCCTTGATGGCCATCTCGACTCCGGCACAAAATCCTCGAGGGGCGCAGAGCAACACGCGGTCAACGGCCATGGCGAAAGGGTACTCAAGTAGGCCTGGTTGAGGGCCCACCGGTCAGACAGATCAGCCCAGCAGCCTTTCGTCGCCCCGCCCGTAGACTTTTCCGGTGGACCTTCCTGTGGTCAGCGCTCTGCTTCCCGATTCGCCAGCCGCTCGTGCTGGTGTTGTCGTTGGCGACGTCCTGACCCGGATCAACGGTGAACAACCACGCGATGTGATCCGCTACCAGTTGTTGGTCGATGAGGCGGTCGTTTCGCTCGAGATCGATCGGGGCGGGCTCGACCGTTCCGTCGAGATCAACAAGAACGAAGGCGAACCGCTCGGCATTGAGGTGCAGTCGTCGGTGTTCGACCAAGTCCGCACCTGCGACAACCACTGTTCGTTCTGTTTCATCTACCAATTGCCAGAGGGGATGCGGAAGAGCCTCTATCTCAAAGACGACGACTTCAGGCTGTCGTTCTTGTACGGCAACTTCACGACGCTCACCCGCTTCACCGAAGCCGACCTCGAGCGGGTGTTGTCCGAGGGGCTGTCGCCGCTGTACGTGAGCATTCATTCCACCGACCCCGAGCTGCGCTCGGAGATGTTGCGCAACCGTCGGGGTGGCACCAGCCTTCGCTGGCTCCGAGCTCTCCTCGATCATGGCGTCGAGGTGCACGGCCAGGTCGTGGTGTGTCCGGGAGTCAACGACGGCGCAGCACTCGAGGACACGTTGGTCGGCGTGGCCGATGAATATCCAGAGCTGGCATCGCTTGCGGTTGTTCCACTCGGCGTGTCCGATCATTCGAACGAGGCCGAGATGCGGCCGCACACCGTCGCCGAAGCGGCCGCGGTCATCGACTGCGTCGAAGACTGGCAGGAGCGCTTTGCGGCAACGGTCGGACACCGCTTGGTCTTCGCCGCCGACGAGTACTACCTGCTCGCCGATCGCCCGTTCCCCGAGCCCGACTGCTACGAGGGATTCCCGATGCACGAAGACGGCATCGGGATGGCCCGCACGTTCGAACTCGAGTTCTCCGGTCTCGCCGAACAGGCCACCGGTGTGCAGTCCGGCTTTTTCGCCTCCGTTGATGGTGCCCCGGCCGAGGGCTATCGCGCTCCTCGAACAGACGGTGCAGTTCACACCGACGGTGCCGTGGCGGTTGCTCTCGCACCGTCACGGACTGCCCCGGTCGGCATCGTCACCAGCGAATACGGGGCCCGAATTCTCGAGCCGCTCGTTGCCCACCTCGATCGCGACGATGTGCGGCTCGTTGTGGTCGACAACCAGTTCTTTGGCGGCAACATCGCTGTCACGGGCCTGCTCGTTGGTGAGGACATCGCACGGGTGCTCCAGGATGAACCAGAGGGGCACCGCTACCTGTTGCCTGACGTCTGCTTGTCGAGTGGCGTGTTCCTCGACGGCACGCGAGTCGATGATCTGCCCCGTAGCGTAGAGATCGTGCCGACCGACGGTATTGCGCTGCGGGCGGCTCTCGATGGCCGTCGCTCGATGGGAACGCGATGACCGAAGAGCTTGATCAAGAGGCCCCCCGAGCAGGTCTGCCGACCGTCGTGATCGCTGGGCGTCCCAACGTTGGCAAGTCAACGCTGATGAATCGGATCCTCGGTCGTCGCGAGGCGATTGTCGAGGAACGCCCTGGAGTCACCCGCGATCGCAAAGAAGTCGAAGCCGAGTGGCAAGGCGTCGAGTTTACGTTGATCGACACGGGCGGTTGGATGAGCGGCGGCTCAGCAATCGACAAGAAGGTCTCGCGTCAGGCCGAGGTTGCGATCATGGCTGCCGACGCGATTCTGTTCGTTGTTGATGCCACCGTGGGCTTGACCGAAGACGACGATCAAGTTGTTCGTCGGGTTCGTCAGGCGGGCGCGCCGACATTCTGCGTTGCCAACAAGGTCGACGATCTCGTGCATGAAGACGGCGTGTGGGAACTCGCTGGTCTTGGTCTCGGCGAAGCCTTTCCGGTGAGTTCGCTGCACGGTCGCGGCGTCGGCGACCTGCTCGACGCTGTCATCGCTGAACTGCCAGAACCGGTCGAGATCGAGGCAGACGAGAGCGAAGAGGAAGAGCGGATCTTCAGCGTGGCTCTCGTTGGCCGACCCAACGTCGGCAAATCGACGTTGTTCAACCGACTCATCGGCGAGGACCGGTCGATCACCCACGACATGCCAGGAACCACCCGCGACACGATCGACACGGTGGTCGATACCGCAACTGGTCCGATTCGATTCCTCGACACCGCCGGGATGCGGCGCCGGAGCCGGATCGACGAAGACACCGAGTACTACTCCGTCGTGCGGGCGCTCAAGGCGGTCGACAAGGCCGATGTCGCCCTCCTCGTGATCGACGGCACCGAAGGCATCACCCAGCAGGACCAACGCCTGGCCGAGCGTGTGGATGCTGCCGGCTGTCCGATCTTGCTGATCCTGAACAAGTGGGACGTGCTCAACACCGAACAAAAGGGTGCCTTCGACGCCCAAGTCGAGCGGCGGCTGGGGTTCTTGCCGGATATCCCCGTGCACCGAGTTTCGGCGTTGACCGGGGAACGAGTTGATCGGCTGCTCCCATCGATGTCGCTGGCGATTGACGCCTACCAACAGCGCGTGCCGACCCGGAAGGTCAACGAGGTGATTCGTCGGGCCCAACAGGCCACGCCGGCGCCTGGGGGAGCGCGGGTGTTGTACGCAACCCAGGGCGCCGCTCACCCGCCAACGTTCACGCTTTTCACTAACCGTGACCTTCCCGACCACTACATGCGGTATTTGGAACGACGATTGCGTGACGAACTCGAGCTGGGTCCGACGGCGGTCAAGTTGCGAGTTCGCAAGCGAACTGAATAGCCGCGTTCGCACGTTTGGCCCGAGATCGAGCCAAACAGGGCGTCTTCGGCCTTCTCGGCCGACCGAGAAAGCCCGGATCGGCCCTGTTGATGCAAAACTGAGGGTCGCCGACCAGGTGTCATGACCTTGTCGCTGCTTGGTTGCCGAATGTCGGCTGGATGAACTTCTCGGGCTCGTCGGCTTGGTTCGGGGTACTATCTCCCCATGGAACGGCTCGTGCCTGCGCTCGGCGCCGCAATATGCGCTGGGGCGGCGGTCGTGTGGATTCAGTCCACCATTGCCCGCCGCCGAGTTGCACGAAGGCTTTCCGCCGAACAGATCGATCCTGATCTGTGGCGATTGGCTGACGCTGAAGCGCGCCGCGATTTCCTCAGTGCCCTGGCTGCTGTCTTGGCAGCCGTTGTGCTCGTACTTGTGGTGCTGGCCGATGTGCCGGCGTCGCTGGCTCTGGCCTCAGGTGTGCTGGCCATCCCCTCCATCGTCACGTTGTTCCGCCGCCGCGAGTTGGCCGAGGTCGAACGAATCGCCGCCAGCCGATCAGAGATCGAAAAGCGAGCTCGAGAGGTCCTCAGCCAGGAAGAACTCGCCCCGCTGCAGTGGGCCAATCGGTTGGCTCCCTCGACCCTCCCAGACCTCGCCGGTTTTGAGATCGGCCAGGCCTACCAGGCTGGTAGCGGAGCCATGGCCGGCGACTTCTACGACGTGTTCCAGGTCGACGATCACCGGGTGGCTGCCGTCATCGGCGACGTGACAGGGCACGGCATCGAGCCATCCATCACCGCGCTGCAAGCCAAGTATCTCCTGCGTGCGTTCTTGCTGCAGTTTCGCGACCCGGGTCAGGCTCTCGAGCAGCTCAACACCCAGATGTCAGAGATCGAACGTGGCGACGAGTTCATCTCGCTGTGTGTGCTCGTATTCGACACCGACGCCGAAACCCTTCGCTACGCATCGGCTGGCCACCCTGCCGCCTTTGTCTGGCACGGACGAGAGGTTCGTCCCCTCGGCGCCACCGGGCCGCTGTTGATGCTCGATCCGCATGGGTCGTACCACTCTCGTGAACTCGAGTGGGATCCTGATGATGTCGCGGTCCTCTACACCGACGGTCTGGCCGAAGCCCGAAACGGCGACGCCCTGTTTGGCGAAGACGGCGTGGCCAGCATGATCAGGCGCGATCCAACCGCATCTCCCGACGTGCTCACCAAGGTGCTTGTCGAGGCGGCCCGCGACTTCGCTGGCGGCCCAATCGACGACGACGTCGCCGTGTTGGTGCTCCGCCGAGTCTGACGGGCCCTATTCTGTTGGGGTGCCCTGGTGCGATCCCTGCGACAAGTACTTGACCCCAAACGGTCTCGCTGACAACGGTACGTGTCCTACCTGCAGCTCAGCGGTCGACACCCAAGACATGGCAAAGGCCGCGACCGCGCCAACAAAGGCACCGTGGCACTTTTGGCTGATGGTCGTGGCGCTTGTGATGTATCTGGGCTGGCGGCTGCTGCAGGGCGGCATCTGGATCGTCGACCAAGTCTGAACCCCCTCGTTGTCGGGATTGGGTGTTTCCACCCAGCAGAACGTCGCGACTTTGACAGTTTCATCAACGTCAGAGATGGTGTGCCGGTGCAGCTCTTTGGGCGGCAACGGGCGCACCGGCACCAACCCCCCCTTAAGTAACAATCGCAGTTCAGATCAAGCAGTTCAGATCGAGCAGAGCAGGACGACACGAAGAATGACCGACGACGAAGTAGTAACAAGCATGACGCTTGGAGCTTCGTTTTCTGCGCTCTCACAGAGTCGATCGTGGTTGCAATCGTGGGCGGACGAGACTGGTCTCGGCTTCGGCGAACAGCGCGACGAGATGCAGCTGGTTCTGACCGAGCTGCTCACCAATGCCATCGAGGCATCGGGCGAGACCGATCCGGTGCAATGCGAGCTCGTCACCGACGAGAAGGCGTTCGTGCTCCGGGTCATCAACCAAAATCCCAACGGAAACCCAGTAGAGATCCGCAAGATGCCGGATCCCTACTCGCTCAGGGGCCGCGGCTTGGCCTTGGCACAGGAGATGTCTGATCATCTCGAGATCAATGCCGCTGGCCCCTGCGTCGACATCGCTGCGTTCTTCAATCGCTGATTCTTCAACCGCCGAGTTCGTCAACCGCTGAGTTCGTCAACGATTGAGCCCCGACCAGAGCAGCTGCTCGGGCCGGGGCTTTCGTGTTGGTCGGGCTGGCGAGATTTGAACTCACGACCCCCTCACCCCCAGTGAGGTGCGCTACCAGGCTGCGCCACAGCCCGTCCCGCAACGAGGGGCGAGCCCCTTGTCTTGCGACGGGCTGCATCGTAGCGCCGTCGGGGCGCGGTAGCGTCGCGCAAGATGTGTGGACGTTTTGTCTCAGCGTCGCCTCCCGATGAGCTTGCCAACTACTTCGGAACCGAGGCGCCCGAACAAGCCCTCGCCGAGAGCTACAACGTCGCGCCCACCAACGAGGTCTATGCCGTCCGAGCTCGAGATTCTCACCGCCAACTGTCTGCTCTGAAGTGGGGGCTCGTGCCGTTTTGGGCCAAGGACCCAAAGGTCGGCTCACGCATGATCAATGCCCGTTCGGAGACCGCGGCTGCCAAACCAGCCTTTCGGCGGGCCTTTGCCAAGCGCCGGTGTTTGATTCCCGCCGATGGGTTCTACGAGTGGGCGGCGCAGAGCGATGAGGTGATTGAAGCCGCAAAGGCGGCGGCGAAGGCCGAGGGTCGCAAGTTCGTCAAGCCCAAAAAGCAGCCGTTCTACATTTACCGAACCGACGGTGAGCCGCTGGTGTTTGGTGGCTTGTGGGAGCGGTGGATTCCGAAAGACGAAGACGGCAACGACATCCCCGATGCCGAACCGCTCGACAGCTGCACGATTCTCACGTGTGCTGCGAACGACACGATGGCCCCCGTTCATGATCGCATGCCGGTGATGATCCCCCCGCACGCCTGGGACGACTGGCTCGATCCTGCGTCTGACAAAGATCAGATGGCCACGCTCTTGGCACCCGCACCCGACTCGTTGTTGACGATGCACACGATCACCACGATGGTCAACAGTGTGCGCAACAAGGGCGCTGAGCTTGTTGCCCCCGGAGTAGTTGAGCCTCCCGCATGAGCGAGCTGCCCATTCAGCGACGGCTCAGCCGGCGACTCATTCGGTTTCAAGCCCGGCTCGAAGCAAGCCTTGGCGACCGTTGGATTCCGCCGATCATCGCCCTGTTGATGATCGGGGTCCTGGCCTTCACGAGCGTGGCCCGGATTCGCAATCTTGGAAGCGGCAGGGACCTCGCCGGTTACAGCCAAGCGGTATGGCTCCTGGCCGAAGGCAAGCTGCCCGAGGCGTCGTTGTTCGGTGACGGTGTGCACGTGCTCGAGCTGCACTGGTCGTTCATCTTGTATCCGCTTGCCGGGCTCGCCACGGTCTTTCCTGCTGCCGAAACGCTTGTGGTCACCCAAGCCATCTTCCTCGGACTCGCAGTCTTTCCGTTGTGGCGCTTGGCTCGGCGAATCGCGAACTTGCGGGTCGGCGCAGCGACAGCGCTCACTGCTGCCTACGCGCTGCACCCAGCCACCCACCGTCTCGCCATCAACGACTTTCATCCTGAGACCATCGCCGTGCCTTTCCTGCTCGGGATTGCCTACTTCGGGGCATCAAAGCGATGGTTGCCGTACTGGCTGTGTGTCGCTGCTGTGTTGGCATGCCGAGCCGACCTCGGCCTGGCGGTTGCGCTCTGGGGGTTCGTGCTCTTGGGTGATGGAGAACGTCGCGCCGGGTTGTGGACGCTCGGTGTCGGGTCCGTCTGGGCCCTCGGCCTCCTGCTGGTTGTCCAGCCGCTCTTTGGCGAAGCATCCGTCTTTGGCGGCCAATACGGGGACTACGGCGACTCGCTCGCTGAGGTGCTCGTGAACGCGGCGACCGATCCGCTCATGCTGTTGCGAGACCTGACCCTGGTCGACAACGTCGAGTTGATCGTCGGCCTTCTGGCGCCCGTGATTTTCTTGCCCTTGCTGTCGTTGCGGTATCTGCTGCCAGCTGTGCCGCTCGGGGCGATCTATCTCGTCACCGATGCGAACGACTCCGGCGCCTTCGCCGAACGAAGTGCGCTGTTTCTCGCCTTTGTTTTCATTGCGTCCGTGTTTGCCCTCAGTCGACTCGGCGATATGGGTGTCGACCGGGTCTTTGTCGATGTTCGGCTGCTCGCCACTGTCGTGGCTGCAGCGGGTCTGCTGTTCATCAGTTCTTCTCCCATTTCGCCCTACGAAGCTCCTTGGAATTGGGGCGACCCGAACGCCACAGACGCAGCAGTGCTCCGGGCAACGGACGAACTTGGTCCTGAGATCGCCATCAGGGCCTCACCGTCTGCCCTGACGCCACTTTCTGAACGCTTTTGGCTCTATGCCCTCGATGAATCGCGTCGGCCCGATGCCGCCTTTGATCTGGCAAATACCCGAGCGCTGCTGATCGTCGATCGTGACCTTCCCGAGGTGACGCCCGAACAGCGGCAGGCATTCGTCGACGTGGCGACCAACGCCGGATTCGAGGTGCGGGTTGACGATCGCGACAACGGCGTGACGTTGTTCTTCCGACCGTGACCTCACCAACCGAGCCGCTGTTCACCCGAGCCAATATGGCGACGTGGCCAAACCTGATCACGTTTATCCGTCTGCTCTGTATCCCGGTGTTTGTCTGGTTGCTGTTCGGACCTGAACGACGAGCGGCGGCAGCGTGGCTGCTCGCGGCACTGGGGTCAACTGATTGGGTCGACGGTTGGGTTGCCCGCACGTTCAATCAAACCAGTGAATTCGGGCGACTGTTCGATCCAACCGTCGACCGGCTGCTGTTTGTTGTTGCGATTCCGGCGATCGTCATCGACGGATCGATGGCCTGGTGGCTCGCTGTGGTCATTCTGACCCGCGAGGTTGTTGTTGCGTTGATCGCGATCCGACTGCAGATCAAGGGAATCCCCGCCATGACCGTGACGTGGGAAGGAAAGACCGGTGCCTTTCTGCTTTTGTTTGCTGTCCCGATGTTTCTCGGAGCCCAGTCAGATTTGTCCTACGCCGGGTTGCTGGCATGGACATCCTGGCTGTTCGTCGTTCCGGGAATTGCCTACAGTTGGTTCTCGCTTCTTGGGCAGTACATCCCCGAGTCCCGTGCCCGTGAACGTCAAGCAAGTCATGTAGGTTTGGAGTCATGAATATCCCAGAAGACCTTCGGTATTCGTCAGACCACGAGTGGGTGCGCATCGGTGACGACGGGCGCGCTCATGTCGGCATTACTGACTTTGCCCAAGATGCCCTCGGTGACGTGGTCTTCGTTGAACTGCCTGAGGTCGGCGCAGCGTTCGAAGCAGGCGCCGTAATGGGAGAAGTCGAATCGACCAAGTCGGTGTCTGATCTGTTCGTGCCTGCAGCTGGGACCGTCGTCGAAACCAACGGTGAGCTCGACGATGCTCCCGAAAAGCTCAATCAAGACCCCTACGGCGAGGGCTGGATCTGCATCCTCGAGTTGAGCGATGCTGCTTCGGTGAACGACCTCATGGACGCTGCCGCCTACCGCGAACTGACGGAGAGCTAGTTCGTGGCCAACCATTGCCCGGCCTGTGGCTACGAGAACCCGCTCGGCTCAAACTTCTGTTCGTCATGTGGTGAAGCGCTGCGTGCGGCGCGGGTCGACGACACCGAGGCGCTCGATCCCACGATCGACGCTCCTATCGTGATGGTTGATGCCCCGGTCACCCGCGGCATGCTCGTCGTTCGTCAAGGTCCGAAGGCGGGCAGCCGTATCGCTCTCGATGCGCCCCAGATCCAAATCGGCCGCCACCCCGACAGCGACATCTTTCTTGACGACATCACGGTGTCGCGCCGCCACGCAGAGATCCTGCGGGAGGGAACGGGCCACGACGTTGCAGACGCAGGCAGCCTCAACGGCACCTACGTCAACCGGCAACGCGTCGATCGCTCGCCGTTGAACGACGGCGACGAGGTGCAGATCGGCAAGTTCAAACTCGTGTACGTGGCGCTCGAAGGCGAGGGGAGTGAATGAGTGTGGCAACCAATCACTGGTCGATCGGTGAGGTGCTGTCGCTCCTCCAAGACGAGTTCCCCGAAATCACAATCTCGAAGATTCGATTTCTCGAGAGTCAGGGTCTGATTTCACCCGAACGAACGCCGTCGGGTTATCGCCGCTTCTATCAACCCGACTTCGACCGCCTGCATTGGATCCTTGTCCAACAGCGAGATCACTACCTGCCGTTGAAGGTCATTCGTGACCGGCTCGACTCTGGTGCAGTACCTCCGGAGCCCGAGGTGCCGGCGGGCGACGACATCGAGGTGATCGCTGACGCCGTCGCTGACGTTGCGGTCAACGCCGACGACGACTCGCCTGAGACTGATGGCTCTGAGAACAAGACTGACGAGCATGAAGAACGGCCGTCGGTCGATGAGATCATGCAGAGCGCGGCTCCGGGTACCGACCCGGAGCTCGCGGCCAAGGTCGACGCCGCGGTTGGTGCCTCGAAGCCAACGACTGAGCGACGAGATGGCTCTGGCGATCCAGAAGACATCGACCACGATGTTGCCCTGACCAAAGAAGAGCTGGCTGATGCTTCCGGTTGCGGCATGGCGATGATCCATGACCTCGAACGGTTCTCGCTCATTTCGGGCCGCGAGATCGGGCCGGCCATGCTCTACGACGGCGAGGCGCTCATGATTGCCAGGCTGGCGTCGCAGTTCGCTTCCTACGGACTCGATCCTCGCCACCTGCGGACCTTCTTGGTTGGTGCCCAACGCGAAGTCGAGCTGCTCTTTCAGGTGGTCGAGCCCATGCTGTACCGGCGAGATCCTGAACTGCGCAGACGATCGCTCGACACCCTCGATGATCTGGTCGAGCTGAGTGCGAATCTCCGAGCCATCTTGATGCGCCAGCGCGTGCGGGCCCAGCTTCCAAGTCAGCGCGGCTAACCTCAACCCATGACGATCGAGATGGAACTCATCGGCGTGCGGGTCCAAATGCCGACGAGTGCTCCCATTCTTCTGTTGAGGGAAACTGCGGGTGATCGACGCACGGTTCCCATCTACATCGGCGGACCCGAAGCTCATGCGATCGACCTTGCGTTGTCGGGTACCGAGATGGCCCGACCGATGACGCACGACCTGCTCGTGATCCTCCTCGAGGGTCTCGGCGCAAAGCTGGAACAGATCGTGATCACCGAGCTTCGGCAGGGCACGTTCTACGCAGAGTTGTTCGTGCGAGATGCTGCTGGTGAAGTGGCGACCTTCTCTGCTCGTCCATCAGATGCGGTGGCGCTTGCCGTGCGAACCAAGACCCCGATCTTTGCCGAGGATGCCCTCGTCGAAGAGGCCGGGATGGTCGAAGACGACGATGAGTCCGACGAAGACGAAGAAGAGATGGTCGAGGAGCTGCGCAAGTTTCTCGACGGCGTGAATCCCGACGACTTCGCGTCCTAAACCGGCCCGTCCTCGACAACAGCAAGGCCGATCCGCTCAACACTCGTGCGAATGAAGGCGCGGGTGCGCTCGTTTGTCGAAGCCCGCTGCGCCAACATCAGTACGGCCAAGCCGGGCAGCACATAGCCAAGTCTGATCGCAGCATCGGCAAGCTCGTCAGTTGTGTCGCGTGCTTGGGCATATGCGCTCGTCACCTCGTGGCGGACCGCTCGGCGCACCTCTGGCTCGAGGCTGGTTGCCAGAAGCCAGGCCACATCAGCCGCTCCGGTCTGCCAGGCAATCTGCTGCCAATCGAACAGCACCGGAACGCCGTCGGGATCAAAGACCAGATTGTCGGCCCGAACGTCTCCGTGGCACAGAGTTGACGGCAGTGCGGCAAATGACTCGATGAGGATTGTCCGGCGATCGAGGAGGTGTCGAAAGGCGGCGGTGATGTCTGCGGTGAGACCCCACCGAGGTTCGAGTAGATCGAGCCCGCGTTCGAGCGCCTCCGGGTCAAACAGTGCTGGTGTGCACACACGGATGTCTGGCGGCTGGGCCGGCTGCCAAGCGTGGAGGTGGGCGAGCGCGGACACAACAGCGATGGTGTCCTCGCGGCCGAGCCCGTCGAGTTGATCAACGGCCCGGCGATGCCCGAGGTCTTCGAAGAGGAAGGAGATGCTCGACCCCGCCTCGTGTATCGCAAACAGGCGAGGGGAGCGCACCGGCGCCTCTGCGAGCAGGTCGCGATACGCGAACGCCTCTCGTCCAACCGCTCCGCTGGCGATGGCGGCCTCACCGTTTGATCCGGCGGCGGGGAGCTTGGCCACCACCGTCTCGGGCACGTTGAGGCCCGACAATTCGAGGCGAAGCACGTCAGAGAAAATCCCGCGTCCTTCGCCAGCATCGGTGACGTTTCTGATCGATGCCGCGCCGGCGAACGCCGCCCTCACAAGGCGATCGAGCACATGCTGTCGGAGCTGAGATCCCTCGCGATCGGTGGCGCCGTTCGCGCTCATCGCGCGCAACCGTTGACTCTTCGCGCGAGTGTCTCTAGCATCACACCTCTGTAATTCCGTTTCTGCGGTTTGTTCCGGAGAATCATCAGCCGTCCATGTCGAGGGGTGAGCCCGACCGTGTCAGCCAGTGAAGCACCAATCAACGCACGAGCCGTTGCCGAGAGTTATACCGGGAAGCGAGCCGCTGAAGTGGTTGGCATCACCTACCGGCAACTCGACTATTGGGCCCGGACCGATTTGATTCGTCCAAGCGTTGTCGACGCTGACGGATCCGGTTCTCGTCGGCGCTACAGCTACCAGGATCTTCTCGAACTCAAGGTGATTAAGTCGCTGCTCGACGCTGGTCTCCGTCTCGGTTCGGTGCGAGAGGTCTTTGACTACCTGCGCGAGCAGCTCGGCGAAGACGTTGCCTCGGCCAACCTTGTCATCAATGGTGCAAAGAGTGTGGTGACCAACTCGGGCGAGGAACTGATCGACCTGCTGCAGAACGGTCAGGGTGTCCTGAACGTCTTGCCCCTGGCCGGGGTCAAGGAGCAGGTTGATGCCGCGATCGTCGAGCTGCGCCCTGCGACCTCAGACGACGTCTCGTCGGGCCAGACGTCAGCCCAGGGTTAGCCCAGGTCGGTTCGCGCCGCGTCAGGTTCGTCGCGTTCGTTCCACAATCGAGCTTGGTCGCGGCCCTGGCGTTTCGCGGTGTAGAGCGCTCGGTCGGCCCGGTCGAAGGTTTCTGCGGTCGACACGTCGGCCTCGTGGAGGGCGACCCCGGCAGACAGCGTGGTAAGGCCACCCTTGCCATCCCAGCCTCGCAAGATACGAGTGGCGACGGCGAGCGGATCGGCATGGGCCCGACGGGCCACGACGAGGAACTCGTCGCCACCGAGCCGGGCCGATGTATCGGAGTCACGCAGGACGGCTCGGAGATGACCGCTCAGCTCCTGGAGTACTTGATCGCCTGCGCTGTGGCCCTTGGTGTCGTTGACGGCTTTGAGGTGATCCATGTCGAGTACGACGAGCGCATCACCGGGCTGGAGCGATGCCAGAAGGGCATCAGCGTGTCGCCGGTTGCCGATGCCGGTGAGCGCATCGCGGGTGCTGGCCTTGGCGAGTTCGTCGATGACGTAGAGATGGTCGATCGCGATGCTGACCTGCACGCCAAAGAGCCTGGCGAGGTCGAGGGTGAAGTCAGGGTCCTCGGTTGACACCGGGTAGACGAGCACCGCGCCGGCAGGGGCCTCTGGTGCTGGCAGGGGTAACACGAGCATTGTGCCGTTCGAGCCCGTCGGGACGAGCCGGGGCTCATCCCCGTTGATCACCTCGCCTACGAGTTGGGCAGTCTGCTCTGACGGGGCACTCTTGACCGATGGCCCGGAACTGACAGGAATCAGATTGCCGGTCGCATCTCGCAACACGACTGTCGATCGCTTCACGTCGAAGATTTCGATGGCTGCCTCGGCGACCTGCACCGCTGCTTGGTGAATGTCTCCGGGACGGCGGAAACGACGAAGCACTTTTTCGAGACGACTGAGCCGCTCGAGCCGCCGTTTGCTCTCGTTGTCACGGCGTTCGAGCCGATGACGTAGGAGCGAGAGGAGCTCGGCAATCAGGGCGCTGACGGGAACCGCCAGCAGGGGGAGCGCCAGGCTGATGCGGTTTGGATTTCGCTGGTAGGGCGCGATGAGGGCGACAAGCACGAGCGGGCTCAGGCCGAGGGCCCAGCCGGGCGAGGTCACAAACCCGGCGTAGGTGATGATCAGGACGGCGATCACGGTGAGCCCAACCGGGGCACTGGTGGTGGAGTCGATGTCGGCCCCAAAGACCGCAACGCCAGTGGCAATGAGGACGATGGCGGCGGGCAGTAGCCGGAGCGGAGGATCGAGCCGTCCCCACGGAATGAAGACAGCGCCAACGCTGCAGGCGGCAAGAACGGCGCCGAGGATCACCAGGATGGGACGGTCAGCGGTGGTGTTGGGGCGCGTCAGAACCTCGAGGAACACCAATGCGGTCGCCCCAACCAACAGAACGGCTGCCGCCGCCCGATATCTGTTTCGCCAGAAGAACTCCGCCATTCCCATCCGACCACGATCAGTGTGGATCTTCGTACCCTACGTGATCATGGCCTGAAATTGGCGCTTTGTCCGCCTCGACGGGGACTTTTGCCGAAACCAGCGGAGCCAAATAGCGGCCTATGTGGGCGGCTCTGGATCCTCGGTCAGTGGGCCGACGTGGGCACCATCGTTGAAACTGCGAATGATCCAGCCCGTGTCGGAGATCACCAGGTGGCTGATCGAAGCGTTTCGGCACCCTCCAAAGGTGAAGTCCTGGCGACCGATCGCATGCCCAAGAAGGGCGGCCACGACACCGCCGTGGCAGAACACAGCCACGAGTTGGTCAGGGTGACGTTCGGCGATAGCGGTGAGTGCGGAAACCGTGCGAGATGCCAATTGCGCGTTGGTCTCGGCTCCGGGGACCTCGCCCCACTCCTGATTTTGGCGCATGGCCAGTGCCGCCGGATGACCTTCGGCCGCCATCTGGCGGAACCGTCCGCCCTCGCCTTCACCGAGGTGCACCTCGCGGAGGTCGGGTTCGATGTTGATCTCGAGCCCGAGGTGCTCACTGATCGGTGTGGCTGTTTGGCGGGTCCGCTGCAGGGTAGTGGCGTAAATCGCGTCGATTGGCTCGTCCGCCAGCCGTTCGCCAACCCGCTCGGCCTGCCATTCGCCCTTTGGTGACAACGGCGGGTCGCCTTGGCCGTCGACGAGGTCAAAGGGCTGCCCCTCCACGAACGGGGCCGACTGGCCATGGCGAACAAGCAGGATTTGGCAGGCACCCGGTGTGGGCTGGAAGAAGCCCTGTGGGTAGCTCTTTGGACCGGATTCGTTTCCGACGGTTTCAGACATCGGTGCCAAACGTAGCCTGACCGACGATGTCGCAGAATCCCATTTCCCGAGCCCAGCCGCCAACGCCATCGCCCCGACCGGCCGAACGCACACTGTGGGGTGAGACCGTGGTCGACCAGCATCCCTGGTTGAGCGATCTCGAAGCGCCAGATGTCGTGGCCCACTTCGAGGCCGAGAACGCGTATACGGCAGAGATGCTTGCGTCCACGTTGCCACTGCAAGACAAGCTGTTCGGAGAGATCAAAAGCCGCATCAAGGAGACCGACCTATCAGTGCCGGTCACGAAAGACGGGTGGAGCTACTACGGGCGCACGGTCGAGGGGCAGTCCTATGGCATCCATTGTCGGCGCCCGGTCGACGAAGCAGGCGAAGTTGGCGACGAGCAGATCGTGTTCGACGAGAACATCGAAGCCGGTACGGCCGACGATGAGGCGTACTTCGCCCTTGGCGTGTTCGACGTTTCGCCCGATCATCGGCTGCTGGCCTACGGCATCGACCGCAGTGGACACGAGCGCTTTGAGGTCCGCTTTCGTGATCTCGACACCGGCGCCGACTTCGACGACGTCATTACCAATTGCAGCTACGGCTCCGCATGGTCAACCGACAACGAGACGTTCTTCTACATCAAAGCCGACGATGCCAATCGGCCCTTCGAGCTATGGCGACACCGTCTCGGCAGCGACGAGCCCGACGTGCTCGTCCACGCCGAGCCCGATGACCGGTTCTTCCTTGGCGTTGGCCTCGAGCGAGACGAGCGCTTCGTCCACCTCTCAATGTCGTCGGCGATCAGCGATGAGATCTGGCTCATCCCGGCCGATGATCCGACAGCCGCGCCCGGGCTCGTCGAACCTCGGCGTCAGTTCTTTGAGTACGGCCTTGCCCATCGCCACGATTCGTTCCTCGTGCTCACGAACGACGATGCGAAGAACTTCCGCATCATGATCACCCCCGCTGCCACACCGAGCCAGGAGCACTGGGTCGAGCTCGTCGCTCATCGCGACGACGTCATGATCACCGGATTTGATGCGTTCGATTCACATTTGATCGTGTCGGAGCGCACCGGTGGCATCACTCGGTTGTCGATTGCGCGGTGGCACGACGATGGCACTCTTGGGCCGTTCGAGGTACTGCGTCAGCCCGAAGAAGTGTCGAGCACGTGGAGCGGCGCCAACCCCGATCCGGCGGCCGGTGTCTACCGGTATGGGTATGGCTCGATGGTCACACCAGCCTCGGTCTCCACCGTCAACCTCGAAACCGATGAGCGAACGTTGCTCAAACAGCAGGAGGTGCTGGGGGGCTACGACCCCGAGCTGTACATGACGTGGCGAGAGTGGGCGACCTCTGCAGATGGCACGCAGGTGCCCATGAGTCTGGTGGCCCGACGCGATCGCGATGCTTTGGTCGGCGACGGGAGACGGCCAGCGGTGCTCTATGGATACGGCTCCTACGAAGTCACCATTGATCCGTCGTTTTCGGCAGCTCGGCTCTCACTGCTCGATCGTGGATTCGTGTTCGCTCTGGCCCACCCTCGTGGGGGAGGGGCGATGGGGCGTTCGTGGTACGAGGCGGGCAAGTTCGAGCACAAGGCCAACACCTTTGCCGACGTGGTGGCCTGTGCGCAGCACCTCGTTGACACCGAGGTGTCGGCGGCGGGACAGATCGCGGTGCGAGGTGGCTCGGCCGGCGGGCTGATGGTCGGGGCCGTGCTCAACGAGGCTCCTGAGCTGTTCGGCGCGGCCGTTGCCGAAGTGCCGTTTGTGGACGCCATCAACACCATGCTCGATCCGTCGCTACCGCTGACCGTGACTGAATGGGAAGAATGGGGCAACCCCGCCGAATCCGAGGAGATCTATCGGACGATGCGGGGCTATGCCCCGGTCGAAAACGTCAGCGCCAAGCCGTACCCGCCGGTGCTGGCAACCGCAGGCCTGTCTGACCCCCGCGTGGGGGCTTGGGAACCCGCAAAGTGGGTCCTTGCCCTGCGTCAACACACAACGGCAGAGCATCCGATTTTGCTCTGGACCGAGATGGGTGCAGGGCATGGTGGGCCGAGCGGGCGATACGCAGCGTGGCGCGATGAAGCGAGGGTGCTTGCCTTCATCATCTCGAACGTGGGCTGAGGCCTGTGACCGTTTCGCAACGGTCAAAATTGGGTGGGATATCAGACTCACGCCGTTCTCCGTTTGGCCGATGGGAGGTGTAAGGTTCGAATGCGCAGCGCCGTCGAGCATTGCGCCCCACAAGGAGGTCGGGTCGTCAACAAGTCAGAGTACGAACGCAGGCTGACCGCCTATGAGGCAGGGATGGCCGAGCTGCAAGAGCAGCTGAAGTCGATGGAGGAAGAAGTCGTCACACTCCGGCGGCGTCTCCAAGATGCGCCCAAGCGCGTCCGTACGCTCGAAGAACGACTGCTCGACACCAAGGGTCAACTGGCCCAGGCCGTCAGCCAGAACGAGAAGCTCACCTACACACTTCGTGAGGCACGCGAGCACATCGCCGCCCTGCGCGAAGAGGTCGACAAGCTCACACAGCCGCCGAGCGCCTACGGAACATTCCTCGGCCAGAACGAAGACGAGTCCGTCGACGTGTTCACCTCCGGCCGCAAGATGCGGGTGCAGGTGCATCCCGGCATCGAAGAAGACGAGCTTGAGCGCGGCGCCGAAGTCGTTCTCAACGAGTCACTCAACGTCGTGCGGGTTCGTGAACCCGAACGCTCCGGCGAGGTCGTTTCGGTCAAAGAGATGATGTCTGATGCATTGCGGGCGATCATCGTTGGCCGTGGCGACGAAGAGAAGGTTGTTGAGCTCGCTCAGCACCTGATCGGTACGCCGATCCGTTCCGGCGATTCGATGCTGCTCGACGTTCGCTCGTCGCTCTTGATCGAAAAGCTCCCCAAGGCCGAGGTCGAAGATCTCGTTCTCGAGGAGGTTCCCGACGTTCGCTACGAAGACATCGGCGGGCTCGAGAACCAGATCGAAGAGATCATGGACGCGGTCGAGCTGCCGTTCCTGCACTCAGATCTCTATGCCGAACACGATCTGCCAGCGCCGAAGGGCATCTTGCTGTACGGCCCTCCGGGTTGCGGCAAAACCATGATCGCCAAGGCCGTGGCCGCATCGTTGGCCCGCAAGGTCGCTGAGGTTTCTGGCGACTCTGAGGCCCGCAGCTTCTTCCTCAACATCAAGGGTCCCGAGCTGCTGAACAAGTACGTCGGTGAGACCGAGCGCCAGATTCGTTTGATCTTCCAGCGAGCTCGCGAGAAGTCAGAAGAGGGTATGCCCGTCATCATCTTCTTCGACGAGATGGAGAGCCTCTTCCGCACCCGAGGGTCTGGCATCAGCTCAGACATCGAGTCGACGATTGTGCCTCAGCTCCTCGCCGAGATCGATGGCGTCGAAACGTTGAAGAACACGATCGTCATTGGTGCGTCGAACCGCGAAGACCTCATCGACCCGGCCATCCTGCGTCCGGGACGTCTCGATGTGAAGATCAAGATCGAGCGCCCCGATGAGATCGCGGCAGAGAAGATCTTCAGCACCTATCTCACCGACGACCTGCCGATCCACGAATCAGAAATCAGCGCCGCTGGCTCGATGAGCCAGGCGCTCGCATCGATGGTCTCGCAGTCCGTCGAGTTCATGTACCGCCAAGACGACGACACGCGTTTCCTCGAGGTCACTTACCAAAACGGCGACAAAGAGATTCTGTACTTCCGTGACTTCTCGTCAGGCGCCATGATCGAAAACGTGGTGCGCCGGGCCAAGAAACTGGCAATCAAGCGCTTCCTCGAGATCGGCGAGAAGGGCATCAAGGCAGAAGATCTGCTTGCTTCGGTGACCCAGGAATACAAAGAGCACGAGGATCTGCCGAATACGACCAACCCCGATGACTGGGCCAAGATCTCCGGCAAGAAGGGTGAGCGCATCGTGTACGTGCGCACGCTGGTCGGTGGCGACGGCGCAAAGACCGGTGGTCGCACCATCGAGCAAGTCCAGACAGGTCAGTACCTCTAGCGCTGTACACCCCCCCCGCACATTCACACCCCCGTTTCGTGAAGACAGACAGGCCCGCATGACCGATACTGCTGCCCGCCCGCACACTGACGAGCCGCGCCAACGAGCAGCGCCGCCGAGTGACACGGCACCCCTCGACGACCCACTCAGGGGCTTCTTCGACGAGATCGAGCGTCTTGGGATCGAACACCGTCGGGCCGCCGGCGAGGCCGACCTGGCCCACCTCAAGCGGCTCGAGCGATGGGGGCTCGCCGCCGCTGCAGCAGGCACCGTGGCGTCGTTGTTCCGGCCAAACCCGCTGACAACGGCGCTGATTGCGCAGGGACAGTCGACCCGGTTCCTCATGATGCACCACATCAGCCACAAGGGCTACGACAAGGTGCCGGGTGTGCCCGAGCGGCTCACGAGCAAGTTCTTTGCCCGAGGTCGGCGACGAGTTGTCGACTGGCTCGACTGGATCCCGCCCGACGCCTGGCACGTCGAACACGACCACGCCCACCACTATCACTTGGGTGAAGAGTCAGATCCCGATGTGCTCGATCGCAACACCAAGGCGTTGCGAGAGGCGGGCCGTTCGCCCGCTGAAATCCGAACCATCATCGGTTTGTTCGCCTGTGCCTGGACGCTCGTCTACTACGGGCCCCGCACGATGGCGGTCCTGCAACGCAAGCGTGACAAGCAAAGCGTGGAGAACCTGCCGACCAGTGTCGAGACCCTCAACCTTCGTTCCGAGGATGGTCGTGAGGCGCTGAAGCGCACGGTTGTGCCGAACGGCGCCGTGCGGTTTGTTGCCTTGCCAGCCATGGCCTTGATCTTCGGCCGCCGTCGGGCTCGCAACATGTTGCTCAACCTGCTGATCGCCGAGGTGGTGCGAAACCTCCACCTGTTCCTGGTGATCACGCCGAGTCACACCGCAGCAGATCTCCGGCGCTTCGATGAACCGGCGGTTGGGCGACGTGAGTTCATCGTGCGTCAGATCATCGGCAGTGCGAACTACCGAGTCGGCGGCGACGCTCTCGACTTTGCCCAGCTGTGGCTCAACTATCAGATCGAGCACCACGTGTGGCCTGATCTCACGATGCTGCAGTACCGAGAGATTCAGCCAAAGCTCGCCGAGCTGTGCGAACGCTACGGCGTGCCCTACATCCAAGAGTCGGTCTGGAAGCGACTCGGTCGGACACTGCGGGTACTCGATGGCACCGAGACGATGGTCGTGAGCGAGATCGATGCCAACGATCCGGCGACCTGGGCGGCCTGAGAAGGCACCTGACACCTTGGGGGCCTAGGCTGCGCCTCAATGGCACTTCCCAAGATCGTCGGCATCGAAACTGAACTCGGGATCATGGTCCGCGGGACCACCGAGTGGAACCCCGTTTCGGCTTCATCGCTCCTCATCAACGCATACGTTGGCTCAGAACCCGGTGGTCTCGACGATCGTTCGACGCCGATCGCATGGGACTTCATCGACGAAACTCCGGGAGCGGACGCTCGCGATTTCTTGCCACCTGAGTTTGCGCTCCCGCCAGAGATCGAAACCCATCTGGTCAACGCCGTGCTGACCAACGGCGCCCGCTACTACGTCGATCACGCTCACCCCGAGATCAGCACACCTGAGTGTCGCGATGCTCTGTCGATCGTTCTGTATGACCGAGCGGCCGAACTGATCGCCATTGACTCGATGGAACAGGCCGCCAACGCGCTGCCGCCCGGCCAGGAAGTGATCCTGTACAAGGACAACAGCGACCGCAAGGGCAACTCCTACGGCACCCACGAGAACTATCTGCTCGACCGGTCGCTGCCGTTTGGGCAGATCATCAACGGCGCAACCGGTCACTTCGTCAGTCGTCAGATCTTCACCGGCTCCGGCAAGGTCGGAAGCGAGCTTCCGGGCGTTGGTGCCAACCATGTGCCGTATCAGCTCACGCAACGGGCCGAACACTTCGAAGAAGAGGTCGGGCTCGAAACCACGTTGAAGCGCCCCATCATCAACACCCGCGATGAACCTCATGCGGACAGTCAGCGCTATCGGCGCCTGCATGTCATCGTCGGCGATGCCAACATGTCGCAGGTAGCCACCTTCTTGAAGGTCGGAACCTCCTGCATCCTGTTCGCCATGCTCGAAGATCAGTCGGTCGAGCGCTTCCACTTACTGGACGATCCAGTGCACGCCATGCATCAGGTGAGCCACGACCTCACGTTGCGTCAGCCGCTCAAGCTCGAAGACGGCGGCACCATGACGGCCCTCGAGATGCAGTTCGATCTGCTGGCCCAGGCCAAGGAGTGGTCGGCCCGATATGGGCTCGATGCCGTTGGCGGTGAAACGGTCGGCGAGATGATCTTGGAGCGCTGGGAGCAAGTGCTGACCGGGCTCGAGTCCGACCCAGACTCGGTTGCCGGTCAGGTCGATTGGGTGGCGAAGAAGCGCCTCATCGATGGGTTCCGGGAGCGGCACGACTGCGACTGGGGAGACTCGCGATTGCGGGCGCTCGACTTGCAATACCACGACCTCCGACCAACGAAATCGCTGGCCGCTCGAGCTGGACTCGAAACCATTGTTGATGAGACTGAAGCGAAGTCCGCTCGTCATGATCCGCCAACAGACACTCGGGCGTACTTCCGGGGTCGTTGCCTGCAGAAGTTCGCCAGCAGCGTCGTGGCGGCGAACTGGGACTCCATCGTGTTCGATGTGGGAGATGACCCACTGCGCCGCGTTCCCATGCTCGAGCCCGCTCGGGGTACGCTCGAACATGTCGGCTCGCTCATTGATGAAAGCGAAACGATCGTAGAACTCCTCGACAAGCTTGGCGCCTGAGCCAGCACGTCGTAAACGAAGGCGAGAAATTCGATGGCTGAACGAGAGCAGATCAAGAAGTCGCCGGCCCGGCGAGACGAAGAGGATGTCTCAGAGGTCGCAGCAAAGAGCGAGTCTGGCGAGAAGCTCAAGGCCGATCTCGACGACTTGCTCGATGAGATCGACGACGTCCTCGAGACCAACGCCGAAGACTTCGTCAAGAGCTACATCCAAAAAGGCGGCGAGTAAATCTCGAACTGGAGTGCTTAGGCGGCGAAAGGGCCGGTAGGGGACTCCAGTACGGGGCGGAAGATCAGCGCAGAGATCTCACGAACGACAAGCGCTGGCCGTTCGTTCACCTCCTGCCATCCGAATCGAAGCACGCGCCAACCGGCGGCGGCCGCTCGTCGGTCACGAGCGCGATCGTTTGTCATTGCTGCTGAGGTGCTGTGCCAGCGACGACCGTCGAGTTCGACGATCAGTCGGTGCCTCGGCCATGCAACATCGACGATCCCGGTGACGCCGTCGTACCACGGGGGCCGAAACTGGGCCTCGAACCGTGGGAGATGGGCTCTCCGGAAGAGTTCGACCGCCCGTCTCTCGAGTTCGGATGCAACAATCGGTTCGTCGTTCAGAAGGTCGATTGCGGCGATGCGAACAGCCGTGCTCCCGGGCCGCCCTCGACGTGCGAAACCCCGAACGCAGGCTTGAAACGACTCGACGCTCATCTTGTTCTCGGTGATGCTCCACTCGACCGCGTGGCGTAGCTGTCGACGAAACAGCTTCGTCGCGAGGTCACACAACGTGCGCTCAACTGACGTAACTGGAAACCCATTGCGTTCGGTTTGATCTTCTGGGGGTAGCCACCGCGTCTGACGATGATGCACCGCATCGATTTCGCCTCGGATCGTGGTGCCGTGAGGGGCCAGGATCGTTGGTATCTGTGGAGGCACCGTTGGCAAACCGTGCAGCTTGGCGGCACTCAGACCGGCAACGACCCCGCCTGGTGTGGCAGTGAGCGCTGCTCGGAGCCAGGCTCGTTCGGTCGGGTCACCGATCATGTAGACACCGCGGGCGATGGGCTGCAGCAACCCGTTGATCCGGTTGCGAATTGCCCGGTCGCCGATGCCGCTTGCGCGGAGGTTGTCCCAGGTGACGATGCCGTCGTTGGCGGAGGCGAGTTCGACGATTATCCGGTCGTACTCGAGTGTCATGTTGCACGTCCTTGTTGGTCCTCTGACGAGGCACTCAGGAGTGCGATGCATCAAAACGCTACTGGCGCAGGTCCGTCGTCACCTGTTCTGGAGGCTTGTACCGGCAAAACAGCCGGTGGGGCACTCCAGAATCGGGACGGTGCTGCGAACTGGAGGCGGGTACCGGCGGAAACGCCGGTGGGGCACTCCAGAACGGATTTGTTAGTTGTCGTGGAGGGACTCGTTGAGGCCCTTCCAGCTGGCGCCGTCGCGGGCGAGTGCCTCGACTTCGCCACTGAGCGAGTTGCGGCGGAAGAGCAGGCCGCTGGCGCCGGAGAGCTCGCGTGCCTTGCGGATCGAGTTGTCTGGCATCGACACCAGCGTGCCGGCCGTGACATAGAGCCCGGCTTCGACAATGCAGTTGTCGCCGAGCGAGATCCCGATGCCGGCGTTGGCGCCGAGGAGGCAGTCCTTGCCAATGCTGATCACTTCGGTGCCGCCGCCCGAGAGCGTGCCCTGGATCGAAGCGCCGCCGCCGATGTCGCTGCCGGCGTCGACAACAACCCCAGCCGAGATCCGTCCTTCGACCATCGATGACCCAAGCGTGCCGGCATTGAAATTGCAGAAGCCCTCGTGCATCACAGTGGTGCCCTCGGCGAGGTGGGCGCCGAGTCGCACTCGATTGCCATCGGCAATGCGAACACCCGAGGGGATCACGTAGTCGAGCATGGCCGGGAACTTGTCGATGAGACGTACCTCGACGTTTTGGCCCTCGGCCTTCTTCTTGAGTCGAGCGAGCTCGAAGCCCTCGACCTCGAACGGCCCAAGGTTGGTCCACACGACGTTGGTGAGGACGCCAAACACGCCGTCCATCATGATCTGGCCGGGTTGGAAGGCTCGATGCGACAGCAGATGGAGCCGCAGGTAGGCGTCGATAGCGTCGATCGGCGCATCAGAGGTGTCGCCAAGGAACGCCACCACGAGTTGGCGTGTACCGCCAGCAGCAGGGGCGTCCGCAATCTCGAGGAGTCCTCGCCACGCAGCACCGTTTGGGTGAGGAATGTCGACTGCCTCGGCGGGCGCAATCATCGCCAGCGCTTCGCGGAGCTGGTCGCCGCTGATTCGATAGCTGGCGGTTCCGCTGCTGTGACCAACCACTGTCGCCATGACGGCTGCGGTGTAGAGGTGTTCGCCTGCGTTGACGTGCGGGTACGACACGTCGAGCACGTCGCCCGACGTGCCGATGGTGGCGACCCCAACGGCATAGGCAGCCGGAGCGGCATATCCGTTGATCGCCGCTTCGAGAGCGATGCGGGCGTCGTTGATGTCGTCTACGGAAGAGAACTGGGTTGCGGTGTCAGCGTCTGTCGCCATGGACCGACGTTACCGCTGATGTCGGTTCTCCCGGCGAGACTTTCTGGACTGCGTTTGGTCCGATCGGGCGCTCGAAGCTCTCAAGCCACAGTTGGCCCTGCCGGAACAACCACACCGTGGTCAACCCGATCGGGAACGAGGCGATCAGGTCGATCGGCCAATGGCGGCCGAGGACCAAACGGGTGAGCGCCTCGACAACTCCGAGGCCGATGGCCAGTTGCCACACGAGCCGGTCAGATTTGGCTGAGCGGACGAGGGTCGCTGAGGCCAAAATGCCAGCGAGCACAACTACCCGAGCGACGCCGCCCGAGTAGTACGGCCCAGCGGCGCCGATGATGCGATCGTCGACCGGAATCATGCCGTCGACCACCCCGATGGTGAGCTTCTGCAGGACGTGGGTGGCAAGCAGCGTGACGACGATGAGCACCGGCACGCCGATGCGCCGTCGTTGGAGCCACACAGCGAACGCGCCACCGAGCGCCATGCCGTAATTCACGGGAATCGACCCGAGCGAGGTGACGAACTCGGAAGCGGAAACCGCTCCGGGAATTGCCTGAAGAACGCTCAACGATGCGCTGTAGACCGCACGATCGACGTCCTTGACAGGGTCGAGAAGGCTGAAGAACCCGAGTGCCAAGGTGCCGACCACCAACGCAATGGCAACACCAGCAACGGCGAAGAGATTCGGCCGGCCCATGGGTCCATGATCCACCACGGCGACTTCTTCGCCATGAGCTATTTGCCCACCGCCCGAATCGGGCGTCGGGGCCGACATTTCGGTTCGTGAGTGGAAAGTGTCTGACATCGAGTTCGACGGTGGAGGTCACACGTGGCCAAAACGGCCCGCTAAGTTAAGCAGGTGACATTACCGCTATTCAGTACGTCGGACGATCCGGGTCCCTCCTTTACTGGCTTGCTCAGCCGGCTCGAGCTCGACCCGAGCTATGCAGTCGAGCGTGCCCTCGAAGAATCGTTGCGAGCAGGCGCCCGATCCTCCGAAGTCGAGATCTCTCATGGCACCACCGTTGTGGCGTCTCGCTACGACGGGGGCGTCATCATCGCCGGTGACCGCCGGGCGACCTCGGGCAACCTCATCAGCCATCGCACCATGCAGAAGGTGTTTCCCGCCGATCGCTGGTCTGGGGTCGCCATTGCTGGTGCGGCGGGCCCCGCAATCGAGATGGTCAAGCTCTTCCAGCTCCAGCTCGAGCACTACGAAAAGGTCGAGGGTCACACGCTCTCGCTCGAGGGCAAGGCCAATCAGCTGTCGATGATGGTTCGCAATCACCTCCCGGCCGCCATGCAGGGCATGGCCGTCGTGCCCTTGTTCGCTGGCTTTGATCGCCGCCGTGACCGGGGTCGCCTGTTTGCCTACGACGTCACCGGTGGCCGGTATGAAGAAGAGGACTACATCGCGTCAGGCTCCGGCAGCCTGCACGCTCGCACCGTCATCAAGCTCGGTAAGGCTGGCGACCTCGATCGCGACGCCACGGTCAATCTCTTGATCCGTTCGCTGTTCGTGGCCGCCGACGACGACTCCGCCACCGGCGGACCCGACTCGATGCGTGGCATCTATCCAATCGTCGCCACCATCGACGCAGATGGCTACCAACACGTCGAGGAGTCAGAGATCGCTGATCGCTTCGCTGCCATCGTCGCCGAGTACGTCGACAACGACGGGACGAACCCCGAGATCACCACCGGAGGAGGTTCAGTATGAGCATGCCGTACTACGTCGCTCCCGAGCAGATGATGAAGGATCGGGCCGACTACGCACAGAAGGGCATCGCCCGAGGCCGCAGCCTCGTCGCCGTCGAGTACGCCGAAGGCATCCTGCTTGTTGCCGAGAATCCTTCCCGCAATCTCCGCAAGATCTCTGAGATCTATGACCGGATCGCGTTCGCCGGCGTTGGTCGCTACAACGAGTACGACCAGCTCCGTATTGCCGGGATTCGCCACGCAGACACAAAGGGCTACACCTACAGCCGCGACGATGTCGACTCCCAAGCGCTGGCCAACCAATACGCACAGATGCTCGGCCAGATCTTCACCAACGAGATGAAACCGCTCGAGGTGGAAATCTTGGTGGCCTCTGTGGGCTGGGAGCCCGAGGGCGACCGACTCTTCCACATCCGCTACGACGGGTCGGTCACCGATGAAGACGGCTTTGCGGCCGTTGGTGGCGATGCCGAAGCGATCCGCACGCGGCTGGCTGAGGCCAACCTGGACGGGCTCGACGTTGGTGGTGCCTTGGCGGCCGCCGAGGCGGCGCTGTCAGGCCCTGAGCGCTCTCTCAGCGCCGAAGAGCTCGAAGTTGCCGTCCTCGAGCGCCCGGGGTCCGGCCGACGCTTTCGTAGGCTCGAAAACGACGAGATCTCGGGCCTGCTGAGCTGAGCTTCCTCTGGGTGGCAGGAATCGGCTTTCCGCTGTTCCTCCTGGGGACGCTTGTACTTTTCGCGCTGCCACGCCTCGCCAACGTGGAAGCACGAGCGCTGTTGGTCACGGGGCATCGTGTCGGCCTACGACAGATGGCCATCACGGATTGGTCGGATGTCGAGGCGGTCAACTCGGCGTCGAACCTCAACGCAAGCGGCGCCGTGCGATCGAACAGCACCGAGCCCCGGCCCGGTCTGTTGGAGTTTGGCGTGTGTGACCTGGCCAGCGATCGAATCGTGGCGATCGTTTCCTTCTGGCCAGCTGAGCGAGAACACGAGCCGCTACCGGCCCTCGAGCTTGGGATCATGGTGCGAGAAGACCAGCAGCGGCGAGGCATCGGCACCGAAGCCACTGCCCTGGCCGTTGGCTTCATGCTCGACGCTGGGTGCCGCCGTGTCATCGCTGGCTGCTCGAAAGACAATCTGGCGATGCGATCCATTCTCGAAAAGCTGGCGGGTTACCCCTATCACGAGGGGCCTCTGACGCTGCCAGACGGTCAGCACGTCACTGCTCGTTGGTTTGCCTTCGACGACGAAGACCAGCAGGGGCCTGAGGCGGGGACATCGGCTGACTCCGGCTAGGTTGACGCCGTGGAGCACCAGCGACGGATCTACGGGATCGAAACCGAATACGGCGTCACCTGTACCTTGCGGGGTCAGCGGCGGCTGAGCCCAGACGAAGTTGCTCGGTATCTCTTCAGGCGTGTCGTGTCGTGGGGGCGTTCATCGAACGTCTTTCTGGTGAATGGTGCCCGTCTCTACCTCGATGTCGGTAGCCACCCCGAGTACGCAACGGCCGAGTGCGATTCCATCGGCGAAGTCGTGGTCCACGACAAGGCGGGGGAGCGGATCCTCGAACAACTCCTCGACTCGGCCGAAGAACGGCTCCGCGACGAGGGCATCCGGGGCACGATCCACCTGTTCAAGAACAACACCGATTCGGCCGGCAACAGCTACGGCTGCCACGAGAACTACCTCACGTCACGCAACGACGACTTGGCCCATTACTCCGAGATCCTCATCCCGTTCCTCGTGAGCCGACAGATCTACGCCGGGGCAGGCAAAGTGCTGCAAACGGCCCGCGGCGCCATGTTTGCGGTGAGCCAGCGAGCCGAACACATCTGGGAGGGCGTGTCGTCGGCCACCACCCGGAGCCGGCCGATCATCAACACCCGCGACGAGCCGCACGCCGATGCTGAGCACTTCCGCCGACTCCACGTGATCGTCGGCGACTCGAACATGAGCGAGTACACGACCTATCTGAAGGTCGGTGCCATGGCGATTCTGCTGCGAATGGTCGAAGACCCGTCGTGCGTGCTTCGAGACATGACACTCGAAAACCCGATCCGGGCCATCCGCGAGATCAGCCACGATCTCGACATGACCCGCAAGGTGCGTCTCGCCAACGGGCGCGAAGCCTCAGCGCTCGACATTCAGTCTGAGTATCTGAATCGAGCCATCCGCTACGCAGACACGAAGGGCCTTCCCGACGACGAGATGAAGGCGCTCGAGATGTGGAAGCACGTCATGACGCACCTCGAGACCGATCCCTTCAAGCTCGATCGAGAGCTCGACTGGGTGATCAAACACAATTTGATCGACGCATATCGAACCAAGCACGACCTCCCGCTCAGCCACGCTCGTGTGCAGTTGCTCGATCTCCAGTACCACGACGTACGCCGCGACCAGGGACTGTTCTACAAGCTCCAGGATCGCGACATGGTCGAGCGCACCCTCACCGACGCCGAGATGCACGACGCAGTCGAGACCCCACCCCAGACCACTCGGGCCAAGCTGCGAGGTGAGTTCATCCAGCGGGCCAAGGAACGCAAGCGCGACTACACCGTCGACTGGGTGCACCTGAAGCTCAACGATCAAGCGCAACGCACCGTGCTCTGCAAGGACCCGTTCCGACACGAGGACGAACGGGTGGCGAAGCTGATCGAGAGTCTCTGAGTCGGGGCTGTTCGAACATGTCGACAAACAAACTCGAACGACTGCTCAAGCTGATCGCGGTGCTGATCGACACGTCGTTGCCCCTCACCGCAGAAGAGCTCCGGGCCAGCGTTGAGGGATATCCAGACAACGACGCCTCGTTCCACAGGGCCTTCGAACGGGACAAAGATGAGATCCGCGAGATGGGGATTCCGCTGCGGGTCGAACGCGTCCCGGCGACCGATCCGCCACTTGACGGCTACCGCATTCCGCCCGAGGAGTACTACCTGGCTGATCCGGGGCTGGCGCCTGACGAGTTAGCGGCGCTGCACCTGGCGGCGATGGCTGTCCGTCTCGATCCCGGTGAGGGGGCGACGGCTGCTGCTGACCGCGAGGCATTGTGGAAACTCGGAGGGCAAGACGAGATGTTTGTCGACCAGGTCGACCACGTTGCGAACGTGCCGGTCGATCCGCGGTTGAGTCAGATCTTCTCTGCGATCACGGCTGGCCAACCGTTGTCGTTTTCCTATCGCGGCGAGGTTCGAGAGATCGAGCCGGGACGGCTCGACTTCCAACGCGGCCGCTGGTACCTCACCGGGTATGACCGCGGTCGCGAGGGCGAACGCAACTTCCGGCTCGACCGGCTTGACGGCGACGTCAAGTTCGTCGGCGAACCCGGAACGGCCCGCCGCCGCACGTCTGCGCCTGGTGCTCGAGTCGAGAGCTGGGAGATGGGTGGCGATGTACCAGTCGAGATTCTCGTTCGAGTCGATGCCGAGCGAGCCGCTTGGGCCAGACGCCGACTGCCGAATGCGGACGTCGCCCGTGAACTCGACGACGGTGCCATCGAAGTGAGCATCGCCGTGCGCAACGAGGAGGCGATTCGTTCCTTCGTGCTCGACTTTCTCGAACACGCAGAGGTGCTCGAACCGCCCGATGTTCGAGCCCGCACCATTGCCTGGCTCGAGTCGGTCGCCTGATGGCTGCCCCGCGCCTCACTGCCGCCGACCGAATTCGACGCGTACTCGCCATCGTCCCCTGGATTGTCTCCAACCCAGGGGTCGAGGTGGCGGAGGTGGCCAGACGTTTCGACCTTGATCCCGACGATCTCGTTGATGACCTCAACGTCGTGTGGATGGTCGGGATCCCGCCCTACACCCCAGACGCCCTGGTCGAGGTGACGATTGAGGATGGCCGAGTGTGGATTCACTACGCAGACTTCTTCTCCCGTCCCTTACGGCTCACGCCTGACCAAGGCCTTGCGTTGCTCGCCTCGACAGATGGCTTGCTCTCTGTCCCGGGCACCGACCCCGACGGGCCGCTGGTGCGAGCACTTGACAAGCTGCGGACGAGCCTCGGCGGCGATGGCGAGCAGATCGTCGACGTCGATCTCGGGTCGGCCGACCCGGCGATTCTCGCCACGATGCGCGACAACGCAGCCTCGAAGACCGAAGTCGAGATCGACTACTTCTCGTTCAACCGCGACACCCACACCACTCGACGCATCACGCCGTGGCGCGTGATCGCCCAAGAGGGTGCTTGGTACGTCGAATCGTGGTGCCACGTGGCCGAGGCTGAGCGCCTGTTTCGCGTTGATCGCATCGAAGCAGCACGGCCGACGGGCACGGCGAGCGACAAGCTCCCAGTCGTCGATGCGACGACGTCGTCAACGTTCTCGCCGGGCTCGAATGCCGCCCGAGTGACCATCGACTTGTCGCCAGAAGCGGCGTGGGTGGCGGAGACCTACCCGTGTGAGCGGATCAGCGAAGGACCTGACGGAGCGCAGCGGATTTCACTCGCGGTGTCGGCTCGACCATGGCTCGAGCGGCTGCTCGTCAGGTTGGGTCCCCGGGCAACGGTGGTCGACGGCGAGATCGACGGCGTCCCGGCGGCAGAGGTCGGCGCCGAGGCGGCACGGCGCATCCTGAGCCGCTACAGCGGTTAGTCTCGCCTCTCATGGCTGAATCCGGTGGCGACGACAATTGGATCTCCGAGGCTCTTGCCGAGGGCCTCTTTGAGTCCGTTGGTGCGTCCCCTCCCACGCATCGAGCTCCTCAACCCACTCATCGAGCTCCCGCTGTTGCCGATGGGGACCTCGTGGGAAGTGAACCAACCGAAGTGAGCCCCGTGGCGGTTGTCGACCAAGAGGTCGCCTGGTCCGACGATGCCGTTCAGCCCGACGATGTTGTTCACGTAGAGCCTGACACTGCCTCAGACACTGACACTGCCTCAAACAGCGACATTGTTGACGACGGCATCACCAGCTTCGCCAAGGCGGTCGGTGAGTGGATCGTGGTGCTGGTTGGTGCGATCGCCGTTGCCTTGATTCTGCGAGCCACGCTCTTCCAAGCGTTCTTCATTCCCTCCGAATCGATGGAAATGACACTGCTCGAAGACGACCGCGTGTTGGTCAACAAGGTCAGCTACCGGTTGGGCGACATCAACGTGGGTGACGTGGTGGTGTTCAGCCGGCCCGACGACGAGCCAGGCGAGATTCGCGATCTGATCAAGCGCGTGATCGCTGTGCCCGGCCAGACAGTCGAGGGCCGCGAGAACTCCGTGTGGATCAACGGCCAACGGCTCGAAGAGGGCTACCTGGCTGACGACGAAGTCATTCTCGACTTCGGTCCTGTCACTGTTGAAGAGGGCGAGCTCTTCGTCATGGGCGACAACCGCGACGAGTCTCTCGACTCACGGTTCTTTGGCCCGATCGAAGAAGAGCGGGTGGTGGGACGAGCCTTCGTGATCTTCTGGCCAGTCAACCGGCTGGCCTGGCTGTAGCCCTCAAGTCGAGGAAGCTTCAACAGGCATCGTCGAACGACGGCACGCCAGTCGGCGCCACACCTTGCCAGAGGCCGTACACGGCTTTGCCGTCAGCGGCGAACCATGCAACCGCGTCGCTCAGGACGCTCAGGAAGATTCGGGCATCCGCCTCGTTCTGTGCCGCCCAGACACCCGCTCCGTTGACGATGATTGCCAGCGTCTCGTCGAAGCCAAGTTCGGTCAAACAGTCGGCTGCCGCATCCCAGTTTCGGCCGTAGTGGTCGGGAAACCCAGCGGCGACACCGAGCGCATCGAGAAGTTGGTCTTTGTTGGTGCCGGCATCGAGGTCGAGCTGGATGACTCTCCAACCGAGCTGCGAGAGCACGGGGCCAAGCGAGGGATCCAGGTGGTCTGCCTGCCAGAGACCGGCGGCAAGGCGACGCTGGGAGAGCGCCGTCAGCAGATCAGGAGAGGGGCGAAACACCGTTCAGCCCTCGTCGACAATCTCGGAAAACGAGGCGTAATGATCGCTGGTGTAGTACAGCTCGCCATCTGCTCCTGAGACAATGCGCCGCGCCCCCCGATCGCCCTCACCCGGCGTGACCACGGTGTACTCACGGTAGTGATTCTGGGATTCGTCTGGCAGGAATCCCTCGCGGTTCTGAAAGATGCCGTCGTCTTGCCTGAACGGGAACGGCCCGCCGTTGGCAATGAGCGCCATCGTGTCGAGAGCCTCTGCGGGGAGCTCGTCGGGGCGGATCGTCGGCAGATCCGAGAACCGCACAGCGGGCTCGTCGCTCACCAACTCGGTATCGGGGGTGGCCTCGGCGATCGTGGTTGTCACGCCGGCGTCTGCGGCCACCGTGCCGGATGTCGAGTCGTCGGCGAAGACGTTCGCGGCAAGCATCCAGGCAACGAGCATTACGAGCATGCCGCTGACAAATCCAATGGTGAGGCTTCGCTTTTCGAGCGTGATCATGGTGAGTCGTTGCGCCCTCGGGGTGAAAGGTCATGGTCAGGGAAAAAGCTGATGAACGCTTCGGACATGCGATCGACGTGGTCGGAGAAGACGCCGTCGATACCGGCGTCGAGGAGTTTTGCGATCTCTCGAGGGTGCTGAGCGTCCCAGCCCAGGGCGTAGCGGCCGAAGCGATGGAACATCGTGACCAGACCGCCAGTCCAATCGATGTTTCGCAGGTTGACCGCTTCGATGCCGAGATCTCGCAGCTTCGAGGCTCGGCGTTCGGGGCCCTCTTTGATCTTTGCCAGCCTGGTTGAGTCGACGAGCCGAGCGTCGGTGTCGTGGCGCCAGCCAACGAGCTGGTCGACTTCGGGATGACATAACCACAGGCGATCTTCGGCCCCGACGTTCCTTGCTGACGCTACAACGGCAGAAAAAGCCGAAGAATCTTTGACGTCGAGGGAGAGCTCGAAGTCGTGCCCCACCCCGTCGTAGAACTCATCGAGACTCGGGATGTGGTCGGGGAGATCTTGGCGGTTCACCTCTCGGATTTTCCGACGACGTAACAGTGATCCGCAGACGCCGTCATGGTCGAGGACGGGGACACCGTCGGCGGTGATCCACACATCGCTCTCGAGCCCAGAAGCCCCCAATTTTAGGGCCAAGCGGAACGCTTCGAGGGTGTTTTCGGGAGCGTGAGCTCTCGCCCCGCGGTGAGCGAACGTGATGGGGGCATCACGGAGCGGAGGGAGCCTGGGCGCCATCTGACCATCCTGCCAGGAACTCGGCCGAGAGCATCCTTTGGAGCATCCACCACTCGGTGTGGCGGACCGGGCACAATCAGAGTCCTTCAGGGGCAGGAGAAGGTTCTCTTGCCCATTCCATTAAGAGATTGCCGCCTCCTGCCGAATGTAACTCCAGAACGAGTTATTGGGTAGGAGAGAGCAATATGGCGACAATTCGAGCGAGCTGCACTGACTGCGGAGACGTCGAGCTGACCACAGCCGACGTTCAGGTGCGGATCTGCGACGACACCAATGCGGGAACGTATTCGTTTCGGTGTCCTCACTGCCGGATGACGGTGGTGAAATCAGCTGAGACCAGGACGATTGACCTCCTTGTCGCCAGCGGTGTCGCGTTCACAACCTGGAGGCTCCCGGCGGAACTTGCGGAGCCCCACATCGGTGAACCGATCAACCACGACGACCTGCTGGATTTCCACGACCTGTTGTCCGACGAGCATGCGCTCGAGCAGGCCATTTCCGAGTTCTCTCGGTAACAACAAGCAGATCTCCCCTCAGCAAACGAGCCGCCGGTAATCCGGCGGCTCGATCGCGTTCGGTACCCTGAGGCCATGCTCAACATCGGTGGTGGCGAGATCCTTGTGATCGCACTCGTTGCCTTGATCGTGGTCGGCCCCGAACAGCTGCCCGGCGTCCTGCGAAAGGCGGGCCGATACGCGAGCCAAGTCCGGTCGATGACCTCGTCGATTCGTGACGAGTTCATGGCCGGCATTGATGAGGTCGATCCATCGAAATGGTCCGGTGATGTCGAAGGTCGGGGCGATGGAAGCGCCGACAAGCCGATTGTCCCACGGGGGTATGCCGATCGCCACGACGAAATGACGGATCCATCGCGGATCAAACCCAAGACCGCGCAGATGGCCAGCGTCGACGATGCCCAGCCGGCCGAAGCGGCAGAGCAACCCGTTGAGCCAGAGGAGCCGACTCAGCCAGAGCAACCCGCCGAGTCGGCCGGACCGGAATCGTCCGACGACACGAGCGCCACCGAGTCGGACAGTGGCTCGGATACGGCATGAAGCTTCCGTTCTCCAAGTCCACACCCGACCCGGTCGGGGAGATGTCGCTGGTCGACCATCTCACTGAACTGCGAACCCGGTTGATTCGGTCGCTGATCGCGGTGGTGATCGGCGCCATTGTCGTCTACGCCTTCAACGAGCGCGTGTTCGACTTCTTGTCTGAGCCCTACTGCGAGATCGCGGATGTCGACAATTGCGGGTTCCTCGTGACCAGGCCCCTCGAACCCTTCTCAGTCACGCTTACTCTCTCTGGCTACGGCGGGCTGATCTTGGCCCTCCCAGTGATTTTCTATCAGTTGGCCCGCTTCGTCATGCCGGGGCTCCACAGCCACGAGAAGAAGGCCCTCGTGCCGTTTCTGCTTGTGTCGGTCGTGCTGCTCTTAGCTGGCATGACACTGGGCTATTTGTTCTTGCCACGAGCGCTCGACGTGCTGACCAACGAGTTCGGTAGCGAGCGCTTCGAGACGTTCTTCTCGCCCGATGAGTACCTCACGTTCTTCGTGAAGATGGTGTTGGCCTTTGGTCTTGCCTTCGAGTTGCCAGTGATTCTCGTGTTCTTGCAGATGGCCGGGGTGTTGCAAACACAGACGCTGCGCGACAACCGGAGGATCGCGGTCGTTGCGGTGGTGATCCTCGGTGCGGTCATCACACCGACCGGTGATCCCTTCACCCTGCTCGCGCTGGCCATACCAATGTATGTGTTCTTCGAAATAGCGGTGATCATCGGCGGAAGACTCGCGGGCCGAAAACCCCAGGTCGTATGAGCGACTCGGCCCTGTGACCCGGTCTGCATTCGTCGAAGGTCTCGGATTCGAACCGGACCGATTTCAGATCGAGGCATTTGATGCTCTCGATGCCGGATCGCACGTGATCGTTGCTGCGCCAACCGGCGCGGGCAAGACGCTGGTGGCGGCCTACGCGGTCGACCGTGCCATCGCCGACGGCACTCGAGTGTTTTACACGACCCCAATCAAGGCCCTGTCCAACCAGAAATATCACGACTTCGTAGCCGCCTACGGCGCCGAGAATGTTGGCTTGCTCACCGGCGACAATTCGATCAACGGCGAAGCGCCTGTGGTGGTCATGACCACCGAGGTCCTCCGCAACATGCTGTACGCCGGTCGGACACTCGATCGCCTCCAGGCCGTTGTCCTCGACGAGGTCCACTACCTGCAAGACAGTTATCGCGGACCGGTGTGGGAAGAGGTGATCATTCACCTGCCCCGCTCGGTGCAGCTGGTCGCTCTGTCCGCAACGGTGTCGAATGCCGGTGAGCTGGCCGAGTGGATGGGGACGGTGAGGGGCGACACTGCCCTGGTTGTTGAAACTCGGCGACCGGTTGAGCTCGAGAACCACTACCTCGTTGCCGAGCGTGGCGGACCCAAGCTGCACATGATTCGCACGTTGGTGTCAGGCAAGGCCAACGACAAGGGCTTTCGGTTCGACCCCGATCACCGGGGCGGTGCACCCCGAGGGGCGAAGGGTCGCGGCAACTCGAACCGACGCAAGGATCAACGTCATCGTCCCCGGGCGAAGTGGCGCACCCCCGGCCGGGTCGACATCGTCGACGAGTTGCGACGAAACGATCTACTGCCCGCCATCTTCTTCATCTTCAGTCGGGCCGGCTGTGCCGAGGCTGCGGCCGCTGTTCGCGACGCAGGTCTTGTCATGACAAGCAAGGCGGATCGCAAGCAGATCCGCGAGATCGCAGACGAGCACGTGCAAGGATTCGACGCCGCATCTCTCGAACTCCTCGGCTACGAGGATTTTCTCGCTGCCCTTCTGTCTGGCGTCGCTCCGCACCATGCCGGGATGGTTCCCCCGCTCAAGGAAACGGTCGAGGCCTGTTTCGTTCGGGGGCTCACCAAAGTGGTGTTCGCAACCGAGACCTTGGCCCTCGGTATCAACATGCCAGCACGCACCGTTGTAATCGACAAGCTCACGAAGTTCACGGGCGAACACCACGAAGCACTGACGCCCGCTCAGTACACCCAGCTCACGGGCCGTGCCGGCCGCCGCGGCATCGACACCCACGGGCAAGCCGTGGTGCTGTGGTCGCCGTTTGTGCAGTTCGAACAGGTCGCCAACCTGGCAGCGAGCAAAGAATACGTCCTTCGATCCGCGTTTCGGCCGACCTACAACATGGCGGCCAACCTCGTCCGCCGGTACGACGAAGAGCGGGCCCGTCAGCTTCTGAATCTGTCGTTCGCTCAGTTTCGGGTGGACGCCGACGTGGTGCGGGGGGCTGAGAAACTGGAGCGGTTGCGCGATCGCAAACACCAGCAGATCAGCCGGCTCGAGGCCGAGTACGGGCCGATCGATGAGCTGCGGGCGGCGGTCGAAACCCGTGTCGAAGCGAGCGCCGATTTGCAGGACGTTTCGTTTGCGTTGAGTCAGATCAAGCCCGGTCAGATTCTCGAGGTCGACGGAGCTGTCGATGGCCATCAGCTGCCATCGCCGGTCACGGCGATCTCGGTTGCCTACCGCAAGGGTCGACGCATCAAGGTCGTCGTCGTTGATGACGCAAGCGACACCTATGAGATCAACGCCACGTCGCTCAATGAACCGCCAACGGTGCTCGGCGCAGTTGAGTTGCCTGAGCCGTATCTGCCCCACAGCATGACCTTCATTCATGATGTGAGTCAGGCGATGGTGCGAGCCCGTCTGGTGAGCGCAAAGCGGCGCAAGCGACTCGGCCCGGGCACCTCGATTTCAAGTGTCCTCGACGTGCCTCCAGCAGCCAGAAAGGGTCTCAAGCGCATCGACAAGATCGATGCCCAGATCGAGAATCTCGTCAAAAACTCCAACAAGCAGAGTGAGTCGCTCGGGCGGCAGTTCGAGCGTGTCGTCGACCTGCTCGAGGATCGAGGCCACCTCGACGGTTGGGCATTGACCGACACCGGCCAACGCCTGGCCCGTCTCTACCACGAGTGCGATCTGCTCCTCATCGAAGCGCTCGACGAAGGGTTGTTCGACGGATTGTCCGCCCCGGAGATCTCGGCCCTGGCATCGGCCTTTGCGTTCGAAGATCGGCGCTTGGGGCCCGCGGTCGAGTTGTGGTACCCGAGTCGAGAACTTCGTCGACGCTTCGGTGCCCTCACTCGTATTCACAACGACTTGGCCAAGGCCGAGAAGCACGCTCGACTTCCGATCACCCGAGAACCAGATGCCGGATTCATGGCCATGGCCCATGGCTGGGCGTCGGGCGGCGACCTCTCCCACGTGCTCGAAGATGAGGAGATCACGGCTGGCGATTTCGTGCGAACAGCAAAGCTGCTGATCGACCTGCTGCGCCAGATCGCCCAGCTGGCACCGGTCCCCGACACCGGACGGGCTGCGGCCCGGGCGGCGGACGCCGTGTTCCGGGATCTCGTTGCTGCGTCGTCGATCGTCGAACCAGACGAGCCTGCACCAGACGACACTGCACCAGACGGGCCAGAAGCAGATGCCGATCAGCAAGGGTGAGCCATGGGGCCACCGTGGGCCTGTTCCAGCGGGTGTCGTCAGCTGTGCTGACGACGCCGCGGTCGCCGATGCTGTGTGGGCAGCCACACAACGTGGGGGCTCGGCGTTCGTGAGTGTTCGCACTGGGGATCTGCTGCGAACCGTTGGCGGTACTCAGGGTGGCTCGA
The DNA here is from genome assembly GCA_937976305.1 of uncultured Acidimicrobiales bacterium. Classification (GTDB taxonomy): domain Bacteria; phylum Actinomycetota; class Acidimicrobiia; order Acidimicrobiales; family SZUA-35; genus CALEWY01. The sequence goes on along the minus strand of CALJSB010000060.1, from coordinate 6,123 downwards.
ACGATTCGTCGATCGAGGTCGGCGCCGACGCTCTCTTGCTGCCGATGGACCTGTGCGTGGCCCGGTGCGATGACGGCGAAGCGAAACCGTTCGTTGCCCACCTCGTCGCTCATCGACGCTGGTGGCAGGGCAACGCCGCGGTGGCCATGAATGCTGGATGGCTGGGGGAGTGGTACCTCGGACCGAGGGCTCACCCGAACGATGGGCTCATCGACACGACCGCCGGCTCACTGCCGCTGCGCCAACGAGTCGAGGCTGGTCGTCGAGCCAAGCTCGGCAACCATCTGCCCCACCCTGCGCTCACCACGTCGCGTCGCCAAACATGGAGCCACGACCTCGGTCAAAGCACACCGGTGTTTCTCGACGGGGTCGCTCGCCCGAAGGCCCGACGGATCTCCGTCGAGGTTGTACCAGACGTGTTCACGCTCGTGCTGCCATGAGGGTGAACGACCGTGTTCGAGGCATGCGCCGATCAGCGTGGTCGGGCGAATACCCTCTGTCACCGTGACCGCATACGTCGTCGAAGAATTCACCGGCGCAGAAGTCGATGTTCTTCGTCGTTACTTCACGAACTTGGACCAACCAGTCTTCGCCCTCGTCAACCTGCCTGAGGTCGTCAAGGGCGCGCTGTTTGCCCGATACTCACGAAGCTCCAAGAGTCTGAGGCGGCTGTTCCTCGATGAGTTCGTCGGTGAACTCGATATTGAGGGTGACGCCACCATCGATGCCACCATCGGCCTCGAGCGAGCCGAGGATCTCTACGAGAAAGTGTTTGTCGAGTACGGCGACGACTCGGTCGCCCAGCTTGGCGGCGTTCACTTGGCGTGCGAGCAGGCCTCGAACTTGCTCACCAAGGTGCTCGAGTGGGGACGGCTCGCCAGCTATCTCGAACAATCGACCCGGTACATCTCCTACGACACTCGCATCGGCGGCCGCTACATCTACTACCGCGATCCTGAGATTCTCTCGTCAGAGCTCGGAACCCGCTACGTCGGTGATCTCGATCGTCTCTTCGATTCCTACGCCCACCTTGCACCGCTGATGCAAGAGCATGTGAAGAAGGTGACGCCCAAGTCGCCTGGCGATTCTGACTTCGTCTATCGCATGGCCGTGAAAGCCAAAGCCCTCGACTCGGTGCGTGGCATTCTTCCCGCCGCAGCCCAGTCAAACGTCGGCATGTACGGCACAGGGCAGGCCTATGAGCAGATGCTGATCCGTATGCGTTCGCATCCGCTTCCCGAAGCTCGCCAATACGCCGACATGATTCTCACCGAGCTTCGCAAGGTGATCCCGTCGTTTGTGCGTCGCGTTGATCTCCCCGAGCGTGGTGGCGAGTGGAGCGACTATCTCGCCGACTCGAATGCTGCGATGGAAGATCTCGCTGAAGATCTTCTCGACGACTCCATCCCGCCAGAACGAGACGCCAGAGTTGACCTCGTCGACTTCGACCCGGATGCCGAGGTGAAGGTTGTTGCCTCGATGCTGTATCCGCACTCCCACCTCTCCGAGCGCGTGATTGAAGACCAGGTTCGGGTCATGTCGGTCGAGGATCGCCTTCGGGTCATCAAGGCCTATACCGGTGATCGACGCAACCGGCGCCATCGTCCGGGGCGAGCCATCGAACGTCCCTTCTACCGATTCGATGTGCTGGCTGACTACGGCGCCTTCCGCGACTTGCAACGACACCGCTTGCTCACCGTGGTCTGGCAGCAGCTCACCCCCGTGCACGGCTACACCCGTCCGGAACTCATCGACGAGGCTGGGTACACCGATGAGTTCGACGCAGCGATGGAGCGGTCGGCGGCGTTGCACGACGTCCTCGAGCCGCCGTTCGGACCCCAAGCGTCCTACGCCGTCTCGTTGGCCTACCGAGTTCGCTTCAACTTCAACATCAACGCCCGGGCCGCCATGCACATGCTCGAGCTACGGAGCACGCCGCAAGGCCACCCTGCCTATCGATCAGTGGCACAGCAGATGCACACGGCCATCGCCGACCAAGCAGGTCACAAGGCGCTCGCCGAGATGATGTCGTTCGTCAACCACTCGACCGAAACCGACCTCGAGCGCCTCGAAGCGGAGCGCCGGTCAGAAGCAAAACGGGCCGATCTCGGCAGTTGAAAGGCTCGCGTAGGCCAGAAGGCCTACGGGATCTAGTTCAAAAGACTCACGTTGACCGTCGCCGGGCCGATAGGCATGCATGGCGAGTACATGGTTCACATCAGTCACCCGTACGGTTGCGACCGGAACGATCGTGGTGAGCGCCCTTGGCCTCACCCCATACGTTGCCGGAGCTGAGACCTACGAGGTCAAGCCCGGCGAGACCCTTTCGGAGATCGCGAGGGATCATGGCGTGTCTACCCAAGAGCTGATGGGGGCCAACGGCCTCACGAATCCTGATCGGGTCCGTTCTGGCCAGGTTCTCGAGGTTCCCTCGTCCACCTACACGGTGCGGTCGGGCGACACGCTCTTCAGCATCAGCCAGGAGCTCGGCATTCACTTTGTCGAGCTCGCCGAGTACAACGGCATCAACAACCCGAACCGCATTGTGGTCGGCCAGGTCTTGATGACGAGTCCGGCGTCGAGCGAGCAGATCGCAGCGGCACAAACGCAGCCGCAGCCGGCCAACACGAAGCCCGTGCACCAACTTGCTCGCGATGCTGATGGCCGAGCGATGCACACCGTTGTGGCCGGTGAGACGATCACGTCGATCGCCCGTTCGTACAACATGAGCAAGTCCCGGCTCATTCAGCTCAATGCCCTCGGCACCGGAAACCAGCTCGCCGCCGGCGATGTGTTGCTGCTGCCGAATTGGATCGTCAACAAGCCGGCAGCCGCCGAGTCGAAACCGGCAGCCCAGTCCAACTCAGCAGGACAGTCAAAGCCGGTCTCCACCAAGGTCGACACATCGAATGCACCAAGCGCAGCAGCCGTCGAGGCGGCCTATCCGAACATGCCACCGTCGATCCTGCGAGACCCCGCTCGTCGAGCACTCGTACCAACGTTCGAGAAGTGGGCGAAAGAAAACAACCTCCCCGTCCAACTCGTGATGGCCGTTGCCTGGCAAGAGTCGAACTGGCGAGCCGACGCCGTTTCATCAGCCGGTGCCTTCGGCATCGGACAGATCATGCCCGAAACCGAGAAGTGGCTCGTGAAAGACGTGATTGGTGACAAGAGTCTCAACGCCAGGAACCCACACCAGAACATCCAGATGAGCGCTCGCTATCTGCGTTGGTTGGAGGACTATCTCGGGACGACTGATCTCGCGCTCGCCGGCTACTTCCAAGGGCCAGGCGCCACGATTCGGGATGAGTGGGCCGACGCAACGGACGGCTACGTCGCAAGTGTCAAAGCGCACCGCAAACTCTTTGTTCCCGCAGGTTCTTGATCTCGGTTGGAACGGTTGGGGAGTTTGTGGGGTTGGGTAACACCATGTCGGCCAACGAGTGTGTAGAGTCCGGCTCGATCCCCAAATCACCAAATTCCCCGGCAGTGCGTGGGTGCCCGACAAGCGGGTGGCCCTGCCGTCGAGAGGCATGACGCTATGACTGACGACGACGTCGAAGAAACTGAAGAAACCGAAGAAGACCTCGACGAAGAGGAGATCGATCCTGATCTCGATGCCGACGAGATCGATCTCGACGCCGACCTCGATACTGACTTCGTCGCTGATGATGACGAAGCCGAAGTTGTCGTGGTCGATGACGACGACGAAGACGATGACGACGAGCCACGCCCGAAGGCTCGCAAGGTCGACGACGACGAAGACGATGACGACGAGGCCGATCCTGACGACGTCGAAGCCGACCTTGACGAGATGCTCAAGGTTCGTATGGCAACGGCTGACGACGACGAGGACGAGGACGAGGTCGATCCAAATGCGCCTGCGCCGAGCAAGGTCGCTGCGAAGCAAAAGAACGAGTTCGTGTGCGCAAGCTGCTTTCTTGTCGTGAGCCAAACCCAGGCTGACGTGCCGTGCCCAATGGGCGATGGTGTCGAAACCCACGTGCCACTCGACAACTGACATGGCTGCATCTTCGGGAGCAAAGAGCGACGGCCCAGGGTCTGAAAAGTCCCAGGCGGATCAACTGATCGATCTGTTGGTCTACGCCCCCGTCGGCTTGATCTACGAATACGGCGAAGTACTGCCTCAGCTCGTGAAGCGAGGCAAGAGCCAAGTTCAGTTGGCCAAGGTCATGAGTCAGATGGCGGCGAAACAAGGCCAGAAGTCTGTCGATGGTGCTCTGCTCGAGGCGGCAGGCACGCTGGCCAAGGGAATCACCGAGTTCGGTGCGCTCCTCGGGCTGGCCCCCGACGCCGACACGCCCCCGCCGCCAACACCCGCCGACGTGATCGAGGTTGACGAGGCGAAGGCCCCGAAGCCCGAGCCAGCCAAGAAGGCCCCCGCCCCCAAGGCGAAGAACAAAGCCTCGAAGCCGAAGACGGCGAAGAGCAAGGCAGCGAAGAAGAAGAGCGGGTCGAAGGGCTCGGCCAACAAGAAGTCTGCATCAACCCGTCTGCCGATCGCACGGTACGACGATCTCACCGCCCGTGAGATCGTCCCGCTGCTCGATGATCTCAGTGCCGACCAGCGCAAGCGGATCCGCACCCACGAGCTCTCGAAGCGCAAGCGCAAGACCATCTTGGCCAAGCTCGACCGCCTTGACTGATCGTGTTTGAGTCGGCCCGCCCAGCTTCAGCTGGTGACGTCCCTGCTCTCATCGAGATCGTTGAGCAACACGCCGCAAAGATCGTCGATGATCGGGGTGGCCAACTGCTTCTCGATCACGAGGCACTACTGCCTCCGCTGTCGCAACGCCTGAACGCTTCCATTGAAGACGAGGACTCAATCGTCCTCGTCGGCGAGTTTGACGGTGTTGCCTTCGGTGTTGCCCACGCCCGTCTCCATCAGCTGCCCGACTCAACCATCGCCAAGCTCGAGCACTTCGTTGTGGATGCCGAGGCTCGAAGCGTGGCGGTTGGCGAAGCGATGATGAATGAGATCATCGGGTGGGCAGGCGAGCACGGCTGCGCGGGGATCGACTCACAAGCGCTCCCGGGCGATCGGTCGACCAAGAACTTCTTCGAGAGCTTTGGACTGAAAGCCCGGCTGTTGACCGTTCACTACCGGCTCTGAACGAGCCGGTTCTGAACAAGCTGGGCCTCAGCGTCCCTGCCAATTCGGGGCTCGCTTTTCGATGAAGGCCAGCGGTCCCTCTGCATAGTCTTCGGTTTTGGCCAGGCGGGCCATCGCAGCATTCGACAAGTCGAACCCGACCGAATCGTCATTGCCGCGTGCAGCTGACATGACGCCGAGGCTCTCACGGACCGCCAGGGGAGCGTTGACGGTGATGCGGGCCGCAAGCTCGCGAGCTGCAGCGAGTGCCTGACCTGGCTCACATAACACGTTGACCATGCCGTGCCGGGCCGCGTCTTCGGCGCTGATCGGGTCGCCGGTGAGGACAGCCTCGGTGGCGACGTTGCGGGGGAGAACCTTCTCGAGCCGAAACAGCCCGCCAGCGGCTGCGGTGAGGGATCGCTTGACTTCAGGAACGCCAAACCTGGCAGCGGTGGAAGCAACAACCATGTCGCACGCCAGCACGATTTCGGTGCCGCCAGCGAGGGCAGGACCGTCGCAGGCGGCGATCAGAGGCTTGGTTCGTTCGCGCTTCACCAGACCAGCAAACCCACCGCGCTCTGTCGATAGTCCTCGGGCGTTGCCGGACGCAACGGCCTTCAGGTCGGCGCCTGCACAGAACGAGGGTCCGTTGCCGGTGATAATGGCAAGCCAGACATCGTCGTCGGATTCGATCTGATCGAGGGCCGCTTCGACCCCTGAAGCAACGTCGCCATTGACGGCATTGCGGGCGTCGGGGCGATTCAGTGTGATCAGACCGATGTGGTCGGCGGACTCGTAGAGAACGGCATCTTCAGACATGTCGGCACGCTAGGGCACCGGACGGCTGGGTCAAAACCGATCAGCCCTCGTCGGCTGGAGCTTCCTCGGTCGCTGGAGCTTCCTCTGCTGCCGGTTCCTCTGCTGGAGGTTCTTCGGTCGCTGGAGCTTCCTCTGCTGCCGGTTCCTCTGCTGGAGGTTCTTCGGCCGCTGGAGCTTCCTCTGCTGCC
>CALJSB010000059.1 GCA_937976305.1 uncultured Acidimicrobiales bacterium | reverse complement strand
GCATCCCGTACTTCGCCGTAACCCTGACCTGCCGCCACGATGCCGATTCGAGCATTCGACCCGGTGGCGCCGATGATGCGATCGAGCCCCTGAGCGGCGACAAACCGGCGGGCAGCTTCGAGGCGGTGACCAAACATCTCGTCTTCGAGTTCGACCGACTTCGGAGCCAGCAGCATGTTGGACTGCGTGTGGGCAAACGGTTGCCCGTCGACCTCATAGGTCGCCGGCATGATGGTGAGGCGCTCGGGATCGGGGTTGATGGTCGCGAAACCGTCGGCGACGTTGGTGACGATCTTGAAGCCGATCCAAGCTCCGCAGAAGCGAGACATCTCGTAACCGAATCGGCCGTAGTCGAGCACCTCTTGGACGGTGCCGGGATACAGCGTCGGCATGGCCAGGTCGGCCAGGGCCCACTCAGAAGCGCTCGCGATGGTGGATGACTTGCACGATGGATCGTCGCCGGCGACGGCAAGCACGCCGCCCTTGGGGGCAACGCCTGAGGTGTTGGCGTGGCGAAGCGCATCGCCCGAACGATCGACACCCGGACCTTTGCCGTACCACATGCCCAACACGCCATCGAAGCGAGCCGAGTCCTCGAGCGAGGCCTGCTGCGAACCCCACACCGCAGTGGCGCCAAGGTCTTCGTTGACCCCGTTGATGAACTTGATGTTGTGAGCTTCGAGAATCTCTCGGTCGGCCTCGTAGGCCGCGTCGACCCCGCCAACGGGGGAACCTCGGTAGCCGCAGATGAGCCCAGCGGTACGCAGACCCTTCAGCGCATCGGCCCGTGTCTGGTCGAGTGGGATGCGCATCAGCGCTTGAATGCCTGAGAGGGCAACCGTCCCAGCTTCTGCAGCGAGTCGGTCTGACAGTGAGTAGTCATCGAGTGCAGTCACGATTGCGACCCTAGTTCGACAAGTCCGTCGATCGCAGATGGGAAGCGTCCAGTAGCGTCGCCTCATGGCCAAAGACCAAGACCGAACGCACTCCCGCCGATTGTCGATCAGGCTCAATGGCAAGCGGAGTTGGCCGCACTACGGGTGCGTGAAAAGACCCTCACCCGTGAGCTCGACGCGTTGAACGCGCAACGTCGCACGCTGCCAATGGTGGCAGTCAGCAACGACTACGTGTTCCAGGGAGTCGACGGACCTCGTTCACTGCTCGACTTGTTTGACGGCCGGGCGCAGCTGATCGTCTATCACTTCATGTTTGGCACCGATTGGGACGCCGGGTGCGAGGGTTGCTCGTGGATGGTCGATGCCATGTCGCACCCTGCTCATTTGCACGCTCGCGACGTTTCGATCGTTCTCGCCTCGAGGGCACCCCTCAGGAAGTTGCTTGCGTATCGCGATCGGATGGGTTGGGGCATGCCCTGGTACTCGGCTGCTCCACAGGGCGATGGACCCGATTTCAACAACGACATGGGCGCAACGATTGATGGCGATGAGAACCACGGCGCAAGCGTGTTCATCCGTGACGGCGATCAGATCTACCGCACCTACTTCACCGAAGACCGAGGGGTTGAGCACCTCGGTCTGCCACTGGACCTATCTCGATCTCGTTCCCTACGGCCGCCAAGAAGAGTGGGAAGTCTCGCCACCAGGCTTCCCCCAGTCAGCCGCCTACGCCGCCCAACGCCGCCATGACGAGTACTGATCACCCGAACTGGCACCGTTTTGCCCGCACGTCGCGCGCTTTTCCTGCCAATTGCCGAGATGGAGGTGGGCAGGTTGGAAGGGGAGCGACGTCAGATTGCGGTGAGGACGGCCACCGACTGGCCGAGCATGGATTGCCCGTCGACGACCGGGTTGACCTCGCCGACGAAGTCGGGATCGGTGAGATCGATGTGAGGCGTGTCGCCCCGGTGGAGCGAGGTGACCTCGAACCCGAGTCGAGGTGCCCAGGCCTCGATCAGGTCACGGGACATGAACTGATTGACGTGCAGCCCACCGTCTTCGCGCACCGACGCCATCGTTGCGTCGAACACATCCCAGTGTGACTCCACCTCGAACTCGAGGTAGGAGAACACGAGGACGCCACCCTGCTTGAGAACCCGTCGAGCCGCTTCGAGATAGATGTAGCTCTCTTCGTGGCGGAGGTGGGTGAGCACAGAGAAGTAACAAACCATGTCGGCCGAGGCGTCGTCGGCCGGAATCTCGAGCCCCTGGATCAGCTCGAACTGCCAGTCGGGGCGACCGCAGGCCTTCTCTGCATAGTGAAGGAGAGGGGGAGAGATGTCGGTGCCGAGATAGCGGCCCTTCAGCCAACCGGCGAGCTGGTGACCGAGCCGACCCGATCCGCAGCCCACGTCGATGAGGAACGAGTCGCTCGCCAGACCGTGCTGGCGCAAGAGGTCGGCCTCGATCTGGCCAAAGGCGGCGAAGTGTTCGTTGCTCGGTGAGCCAATGGCTTTGGCTGCGGCGTGAATGTCGTCTGTGTTGACGAGCAGCGCCTCGGTGTGGCTGTTGTAGAGATCTCGATTGGCTTCGACGAGACCTTGGTCGGCGCTGGCTTGATCGGTCATTGCCCGCAAGGTAGCCGAGCGAGCTACGCGTGTGGTTGCTTGTATCGCCAGGTGAAGAGCAACGCGATGGCGCCGAGCACGATCAGCGCAAGACCAGACGCTGCCGTGTCACCCACATCGGCGCCGGTGATCGGAAGCGCATCGGTGACTGGCAGCTCCGTCGCCGGTGGGACAGTGGTTGGCGGACCCGTCGCCGGTGGATCTGTCGCCGGCGGTGCGGTGGTCTCGGCGGCAGGTGCGGTCGTTGACGTCGGAGCTGATGTCGGAGCAGCCGTTGTGCTCGGGGCGAGCGTCGTTGACGGTGCAACCGTGGTTGTGGTCGGTAGCGGCTGGTCGTCGTTCGTGAAGGTGCAGCGGATGTCGTGGTCGTTCTGGGCGACGAAGGGTGTTGCGATCGCGAGGCCCGTGTTGACATCGAGGCATGTGACCGCGGTGAGGTCATAGCCAGCGATCGCTGTTTCGGAGACGTCGTAGGTCGTTCCGGACGAAAGCACCACGGTGTCGCCGTCGAAGTGTGAAGTTTGGGTGGCCGCGCCGGCAGGGTCTTCGGTGAGGGTGAGCGGGAAGTCGGCTGGGGTGAGGGATCGACCGTCATTGTTGACCACCAGCTTCTCGAAGGACAGTTGCGGCGGATCGAATGCCATCTGCGGCCCGATGAACGAGAGGTGCTCGGTGAGGCCGGCGCACGAGGTCACCTCGACGCAATGGTCGTCGTCGCCGACGATTACCTGCATCGCGGCGACGGTTGGACTCGACCAGCTGAAGCCAAGGAACCGGGTGCCGTGGTTGCCGCAAGACGAAAAGTCGTCGTTCTGAACTTGGTCGCCACAACCAAAACCGTCGTCGTCGAAGGCGGGGTCGCTCGGCCCTGCACCATCGGAGGTGACAAGTCGCTGATCGTTGGGTGTCACCTGTTGCACAGCCAGCAGGGTGCCATCTGCGGCATAGAGCTTGATGACGGCCAGCTCGCCGCCATCGTCAGGTCCGGTTGTTGCGTCTTCGACTCGGGTCTCGAGGTCGCCGAACCATGCGCCGAAGTTGTCGACGGGGCGAGAGAACGTGAAGAGCACCCGCCTTCTGCTGCTGATACAAGCGAGAGCGGTTTGGGTGCGCAGTCCTGCATCTGCTCAGAGCCGCCGGTGAGCAAGCTCGGGTCGGTACCGCCGGCGGTGTCGATCGTGCCGGTGCTGCCGGCAGCAGTCGACACGGCATCGCCGGTGGAGATGTCGTACTTGCCGATCTCGACGGTGACGTCATGGCCAGGAAGCGCAAGCACGTAGTTGTTTGAGATCGGGCCGATGTCGGCGTTTGGGAATAACCCGACGGCCAGCGTGCTCTTGCCGGTCGCGGTGAACCACGCATCATCCAGCGTGTCGGCCAACATTCGCGGAGCGGTCTCGTTGCCGAGAGCGGTCGAGCAATTACCCCCTCTGGTGATGGGTCCGAAAGCGGTGGCGGCTGACTCGTACACGACGTCGGTCTGGGCTGACACCATCTGGAGCGGCAGTGCCGCGAGAGCGGCGACGGCGATGGCGGCAACGAGTGCTCGGCGGGTCCCCCTCAGCTCCACGCCGTGAACCTACAACACGTGTGTTGCCGCAGTGTGAACCGCTCAACCTCAACGAGGTCTGCGTCGATACCCGGTTCGTGATGTGGATTGCCGGAATCATGATGTTTGTGGCGTGTGCCGGGATCATCGTGAGCTGTGACGACTACGTCAACACCGGTGCGTACCGCGACGGGCAGTCGGCTGACGGCATCGTCGTAAGCAACATCAGCGACAACGGCTACCACCACGGAGTCGTTGAGTACACGACCAGCGACGGGCAGGTCCGCCAGTCTCAGTTGGCGAACGAAGAGTGGGTCGCTCCGGGAACTGAGTTGCGAGTTTCGTACCGGCCCAGCGACCCTTCGACAGTTCGTGCGCCCGAGCTTCGTTCGGTCGGCGCATCGCAGCTCGTCGGGCTTCCGCTGCTTTTTGTAGCCGGACTGTTGCTGATGAAGAACCCGGCTGCTGCGGAGCGGAACCGCACCCGCCTGAAGGGCGCCATCATGAGTGACCCAGAGCTCCTGCTTCGGGAAGTGAAGGTGCATATCGAGCCGCAACTCGGAAGGCCGATTCATGCTGCATTTCCGGTGATGGAGCGGGTGTCGATGAACGCGATCCTGCTTCCGTTCAGTTTGTTCTGCGTTGCATTGTTGATTGCTGCGCAGGTTGTCGGCGGCGAAGACGCCGGCGTCGCCGCGGTGCTGGCAATTTGCGTTGCTCCTGCGTTCCTGCTGTTGGTGTTTGTGCGTCGACGGGCTGGCATCGTCTGCCTCACCGACGATGAATTCGTTCTGTTCGTGGCGCCTGGGCGCGACCTCACGCAGGTGTCTCTTGATGGACGACTTCCGCGCAACACACCGCTGCCTGACGTGCGGAGGTACAAGTTTTCGGTGATCGGTGGCCCGGTGCCGTTTCCGGCACGGAAGGACTCCCAAGGCTGGTACTACCGCGCCGACTTCGTCACGAATAGCTACACCAACTACCTCGATCTCATCAACGACATCGTCGTCGACTCACGAGCACGCGCTGGCGGCGACCACCGCAACAGCTCGCTGGATGTTTACAAACATGCCAGCGTGAGCTTCGACCTTGGGCCCGTCGCAACGGATCGTGGGGCCGGGCGCTTGAGCGCTGACGGCTACGGCACACGGATGCAAGTGATTCATCACCTGGCCCCTGAGCCCGTGATCGGAGCATTTCCCGTGCGTCAGAAGAGCGAGACCCTTGCATGGTTTGGCTTCTTGTTCTCGAAGCGTCGGCACAGCGTCCTGGTGACGGATCACTACTTTGTCGTTGTCAGCCACCGTTTGCAGCTCCGCTTTGCACGGCGCGAGGCCACGATCTCTCTGCAGAAGGACCTGCACTCCGAACTCGCCCGCCTTGGTCTCCGCGCCGAGCAAACGATGACGTGGATTGACCAGTACGTCGAGGAGCTCGCTGCGTAAATCCTGATCAGGCCTGGTTCTGCCCAGGGATCCAAGATGTGCCGGCCAGCGGAACCTTCGCCATCGCTGCCGCCTCGACCGTGAGAGCTGCGAGATCTTCTGGCTCGAGATTGGCGACGTGCGACTTGCCACAGGCCCGTGCGATCGTCTGGGTCTCGACGGCGAGAACGTTGAGATAGTTCGCAAGCCGGCGCCCACCGATGATCGGATCGAGTCGTGACGCAAGCTCGGGATCCTGGGTGGTGATGCCAGCCGGGTCGTTGCCAGCCTGGAAATCCTCCCAGAAGCCGGCCGACGTGCCGAGTGCGTTGTACTCGGCCTCGAGCGCCGGATCGTTGTCGCCGATCGCGATCAGTGCTGCGGTTCCGAGCGAGACGGCGTCTGCGCCGAGAGCGATCGCCTTGGCCACGTCGGCCCCCGAACGGATGCCGCCGGCCGCGACGAGCTTCACCTCGCGGTGGACGCCAAGATCTTGCAGCGCCCGGACGGCTTCAGGGATGGCGGCAATCGTCGGGATCCCGACGTGCTCGATGAACACATTTTGCGTCGCCGCCGTGCCGCCCTGCATGCCATCGACCACGACGGCGTCAGCGCCCGCCTTTACCGACAGAGCGGTGTCGTAGTAGGGCCGGGCAGCCCCGACCTTGATGTAGACCGGCACGCGATGGTCGACAATTTCCCGGAGCTCTGTGATCTTGATGGCCAGGTCGTCTGGGCCCGTCCAGTCGGGGTGACGGCATGCGGAGCGCTGATCGATGCCCTCGGGCAGCGTCCGCATCTCGGCCACTCGTTCGTTGATCTTCTGGCCCATCAACATGCCCCCGCCGCCGGGCTTTGCTCCTTGGCCAACCACCACTTCGATGGCGTCGGCTTTACGGAGGTCATCAGGATTCATGCCGTATCGGCTGGGCAGGTACTGATAGACGAGGGTGCTCGAGTGCGTGCGCTCCTCGGGGGTCATGCCACCGTCGCCGGTCGTGGTTGACGTGCCAACCGCGCTCGCCCCTCGGCCCAACGCTTCCTTGGCATTGGCCGACAGCGACCCAAAGCTCATGCCGGCGATTGTGATCGGTATGTCGAGACGCACGGGGTTTTCTGCTGTGTCGGCGCCGATCACGACATCGGTGCCGCAGGCTTCTCGATACCCCTCGAGCGGGTAGCGCGACATCGAAGCTCCGAGCACGACGAGGTCGTCGAGCGTTGGCAGCTCACGCTTCGCCCCCCAGCCTCGGATTCGGTAGATACCGGTGTTGGCCGCTCGTTGGATCTCGGCGATCACGTTGCGGTCATAGGTGTACGACTCGCGAAGGTTCCAGGGTTGCTGACCGTTCGGCTGGCTCATCAGGATTGGCCCTCCGCCAACTCGGCGTTGATGTCGTCGACGTTGAAGTTGTACAGCTCCCGGGCTGAGCCGTAGCGAGTGAAGTCTGTTGGTTCGGCGGCCAGACCGGCGGCGCTCAGCAGTCGGCTGATTGTCTCGAGGTCTTCTGGCCGGAGTTCCTTTTCGACACAGTCAGAACCGAGCGACTCCACCGCGCCACGCACGTAGATGTCAGCCTCGTACAGCGAATCGCCGAGATCGGCGCCAGCGTCGCCGAGCACCACCAGGTTGCCGGCCTGGCCCATGAAGGCGCTCATATGGCCGACGTTTCCGCCCACCACGATGTCGACACCCTTCATCGAGATGCCACAGCGCGAGCCGGCGTTGCCTTCGATCACGAGCAGACCTCCGTGGCCGGTGGCGCCAGCCGACATCGTTGCGCTTCCGGTGATGTGCACGGTGCCAGACATGATGTTTTCGGCGAGACCGGTGCTGGCGTTGCCGTGGACTCGCACGGTGCCCCGTTGATGCATGCCGGCGCAGTAGTAGCCGACCGAACCTTCGATGTGGACCTCCACGTCGCTGTTGATTCCGGCAGCTACTGCGTGTGCGCCCCGTGGGTTGAGCACCCGAAACGTGCCCGACTCGTTGGCGTGAAGTGTTTGGTTGAGCTCGCGCACCGTCACGTCTGCCAGGTCGAAGATCGACTCGCTCATGCCGCCAAGCTCCAGCTGTAGATCACGCTCGGCTCTGGCTCGAACACCGTGGCGTGCTGCACATCGGGGAGCGTGGCGATCGCTCCGTACTCAGACGACATGGCAACCCAGTCGTCAGTCTCAGCCACAACCGCGGGCTTACACGCGATCGGATCGCGCAGAATGGCGAAGCCACTCTCAACGCCGATTGCGAAGGTGTAGAAACCGTCGAGATCCGCCAGCGCAGCGTGCAGCGCCTCATCGATCGAATCACCCTCCCGCAGACGCCACGACAGATACCCGGCGGCCACCTCGCTGTCGTTCTCGGTCTGGAACGACTCGCCTCGCTGCTCGAGCCGCTTGCGAAGCTGGTTGTGGTTCGACAGCGAACCGTTGTGGACCAAGCAGGTATCTGCACCAGTGACAAAGGGGTGCGAACCGTTGGTGGTGACGGCGGACTCGGTTGCCATACGGGTGTGGGCGATGGCGTGCGTGCCCGATCTCGTTGCCAAGTCGTAGCGCTCCGCCACGAGGTCAGGATCACCGACCGACTTGTAGAGCTCGATCTGGCGACCGTGGCTCAGCACGTCGATGGACGGGTGGTTGTCGATCAGCCACTGCCGGGCAGCTCGGCCATCGCCCTTTGTTTCGAACACGGCGTGATCGAGAATCGAGCGCACCGAGACCTCGGCCGAAAGTACGTCTTCGAGTGATGCCGCCAGCGGCTTCCAGTCGGCGCTGCTGAAGTCTCTGCCTTCGGCGAGCAGCGTGAGGCGAGTCTGTCCTTCGATGCCCTCGTCATACACAGCAAACCCAGCGCTGTCGGGTCCGCGGCCACGCATTTCGTGGAGCATCGCCGCTGTGTGTCGGCCGAGTTCAGATCGATAGGTGTCTGTCTTCAAGAACAACCCGACGATGCCACACATGCGCTCTCCCAACTGCTGTCGCCTGCGAGCCCTCGGATGGCGCCGCGGCGAAGCGACCGATCGCACACTACTGATCCTCCAGAAAATTCGTCGGCGAGTGGAACGACTGGATTGCGAATCCACATGCTGGAAACATGCCCGAAACCGAGTGTGGCCACAATCGGCCCGCCAGCACACCAGTGACTCGCCAGGGGGCAGCATGAGCGCAAACGAAGCCGGTGCATTCGACACGATCAAGGCACGGGTCGAAGCCGACGGCGTCGAATACATCTACGCCATGTTCGTCGAGATGCACGGCAAACCGTGCGCCAAGCTGGTGCCCGTCAATGCGCTCGAAGGGCTCATGGCAGACGGCGCAGGATTTGCTGGTTTCGCATCTGGTCCGATGGGTCAGACGCCAGCCGATCCCGACATGCTGGCCCTCCCTGATCCGTCGAGTTACACGCAACTTCCGTGGCAGCCGAACGTGGCCGCGATGCAGTGCGACCCGACCGTCGAGGGCGAACTGTGGCCGTATGCCCCTCGCGTGATCTTGCGTCGAGCGCTCGACCAACTGGCTGAGAAGAACCTGGTGATGAAGACCGGGGTCGAGGCTGAGTACTCAATTGTCGAGCGCAACGACGACGGCTCAATCCGAGTCGCTGACGAACGCGACACCGACGCTCTGCCGTGTTACGACGCTCGCGGCCTGACCCGCATGTTGCCCCACCTCACCGACGTGTCGGCCAACCTCAACGCTATGGGCTGGGGTAACTACGCCAACGACCACGAAGATGCCAACGGTCAGTTCGAGCAAAACTGGCAGTACGCCGATGCCATGACCACCGCAGATCGGCTGGTCCTCTTTCGTTTGATGATTCACACGATGGCCCAGCGCGACGGCCGCTACGCAACATTCATGCCGAAGCCCTTCTCTGACAAGACGGGCAACGGTCTGCACACCCACGTCAGCTTGTGGAGCGCCGATACCGACGAGCCATTGTTTCCGCTCGGGGCTGGAGAGGTGGACAGCAAAGGTCTTGGTCTCAGCGAGATGGCCTACCAGTTCGCAGCTGGCCTCATCGGCCATGCCCAGGCTTTGGTGGCGGTGGCGTGCCCGATCGTCAACTCCTACAAGCGCATGGGCGTTGGCGCGCCGACATCGGGAGCGACGTGGGCGCCGGCGTATGCCGCCTTCGGTGGCAACAACCGCACGCAGATGATTCGGGTGCCTGAGCCTGACCGGATCGAGGTTCGTCTCGGCGACGGTGCCGCCAATCCCTACCTACTGTTCGCCTCGCTGCTTGCCTGCGGCATGGACGGCGTGAACAACGCAATGGATCCTGGCGAACCGAACACCGCCAACCTGTTCAGCCTCGATCCGGCCGAGATCGCTGCCCGCGGCATCGAAACACTGCCCCCAACGCTCATTCATGCGGCCGACAATCTGGCCGGAAGCACCGTGCTGGCCGACGGTCTTGGATCGACGCGCGGCGGGCCGTACAGCCACTACTTTGCCGAGGTGAAACGGGCGGAGTTCCTGTCCCACCACCACGAGGTGACGGCCGGTGAGATCGATCGCTACCTCACGCTGTTCTGATTCGTTCCGACTCCAGAAATCTGGTCTGATCGGTTAGTCGGTTGAACTCCAGAGCGTCACGTGCACCTGCGGGCGGAAGCGGGCCACGTTTGCACCCGACCCGCTGATCATTGCTTTGGATGCACGAGGCGTGGTGATGAAGCGAGTCAGCTCCGCAGCGGCGGGAGCTACTTGGCTGGGAGCGAGCGTTGAGATCGCCCAGGTGCCGTCGCCTTGGCTGCCCGGCATGTCGAGTTGTTTGAGTCCGCCGTCTTCGAGGTCGCTCGCGATTCTGAAGGCAAGGGCAAGGGCGAGCCCATCGCCCCGCTTGGCCTGCGAGATGGCGGCGGAGTGACTCGGGAAGATCCGCTGGTTCGATTCGGGTACGCCGAACCGTTCGAGCATTGGCTTGGTGATGCCGCCAACCTCGACCGCCGACGGGCCGAGAAGCCAGGTCTCGCCCGCGCAATCGCCTTTGCGAAGCCGGCGCTTGGCGAGCGGATGTCGGGGGCTCGCAACGGCTATCAACCGGTAGCGCAGGAACTCCTTCACCATCAGCTCGGGTGGAGCTTGGCCTCCGACGGGGCCGATGGCTGCGTCGGCGGCTCGTGAAACGAGCAAGCCGTGAAAGTCGGCGGGCGGATGAACGCTGAGCTCAACGTCGAGATCTTTCGCCCGGTCGGCGAAGAGCTCGATCAGGCCGGGTGCGGCATATTCGGCGAAGAGGTCAGAAACGGCGAGTCGCAAGATCCGCCGCCCGGCGTGGGCATCGTGCACTTCTTGTTTGGTTTGCTCTTGGAGCCCAAGCAACTCGACAGCTCGGGTCGCCAGCCGTAGGCCGCCCGGGGTGAACGCGAGGCCGCCGCCGTTTCGGTGGAACAAATCATCGTCGAGCTCTTTGCGGAGCGACGAGATGTGGTTCGACACCGCTGCTTCACTTACGTCGAGCGCGGCGGCGGCAAGCTTGGCCTGGCCTCGCCGCACTACTTCGACGTAGGTGCGCAGTTGGGTTGGCGTCATTGCTCAGAAGGCTCCTGCGGTTGCTCGCCCAGACGGACTGCGGAGAGCCACAGCTCGACTGGCCCAGCGAGTCTGGCCCAACTTCAGCGATTGCTGAAGTCGAGGGTGGAATTTCGCAACGTGGTTGACATTGTGACACTCGACACACAGCAGAGGAGACGGGTATGCAGGTTCCAGCGCCGTTCGAATACGAACGGGCCACCAGCGTTGACCACGCGATCGAGTTGTTGAACCGACTCGGGAGCGAAGCACGCATCATTGCCGGAGGCCACAGCCTCTTGCCCATGATGAAGCTTCGAATGGCGGCACCGGAGTACATCATCGATATCAACGATCTCTCGAGCCAGCTCGAGTACATCAACATCACCGATGACGAGGTTCGCATCGGAGCGCTGACCCGACACCAACAACTTCTCGAGAGCGACGAGCTCGCCGCGATCATGCCGATCTTCCGCGATGCCGAGAAGGTCATCGCCGATCCGGTGGTGCGCAACAAGGGCACGCTCGGAGGTTCGCTGTGCCAGGCCGACCCGTCCGAAGACCTCTCGGCCGTGTGTGACGCCCTTGATGCTTCGTGTGTCATCAAAGGACTCGACGGTGAGCGAGTTGTTTCGATGCACGACTTCCACGTCGGCCCCTACGAAACGGCCGTTGCTGACGGTGAGATGCTCACCGAAGTTCGCATCCCACGCCGGTCGGGTTCGAGCTCGGCCTATCACAAGGTCGAGCGACGGGCCGGCGACTGGGCCGTTGCCTCCGCAGGCGCTGCGGTGACCATGAACGGCGACGTCATCGCCGATGGCCGTGTCGGGCTGTGCGCGGTCGGGCCCAACCTCACCAACGTGCAACCGATCTCTGATGCGCTTCGTGGAGCCACGCCGTCAGAAGAGCTGTATGCCCAAGTCGGCCAGATTGCCGCCGACAATGCATCGCCGAGCGATGACACCCGCGGCACGGCCGCCTACAAGACCCACCTGGCCAAGGAGCTGACCGTGCGGTCGCTGCGCAAGGCCGTCGAACGAGCAACTGGACAGAGCGCAACGAGCAACGGAGGAGTGGCCTGATGCAGGTACAAATGACGGTCAACGGAGAAGAAGTCAGCAAGGAGATCGAGCCTCGAACGCTGCTCGTCCACTTCCTGCGAGATCACCTGGGGCTCACCGGCACCCACTGGGGTTGCGACACGAGCAACTGCGGCACCTGTGTTGTGTGGGTCGACAACGAGCCGGTCAAGAGCTGCACCCACCTGGCGGCGATGGCTGGCGGGCACGAGGTTCGCACCGTTGAAGGCCTCGAGGTCGACGGCGAGCTCGACCCCGTGCAAGAGGGGTTCATCCAGTGCCACGGACTGCAGTGCGGCTTCTGCACTCCCGGAATGATGATGACGGCTCGAGCTCTGCTCGACCGCAACCCAGACCCGGACGAAGCAACCATCCGAGAAGCCATCAGCGGCCAAATCTGCCGCTGCACTGGGTACTCCACCATCATCCGCTCCATCCAGTGGGCGGCATCCAAAGAACGAGAAACCGCTGTATCGCTAGGGAACACTGCCATCGAAGGGGCAAACGCATGACCGCTGTCGAAGAAAGCACCAACGCAGTCCCAACACCCGATAACAATCTCAACGACAACAAGCCCGTCGGCTACGGCCGGATGCTCCGCAAGGAAGACCCGCGATTCGTCCGTGGCCTTGGCCAGTACTGCGACGATGTCGAGTTGCCTGGCATGCTCCACCTCGCGATCCTGCGGTCGCCAATGGCCCACGCCAAGATCGTCAACATCGACAAGTCGGCCGCCGAAGCTCACCCCAAGGTGAAGGCCGTCATCACCGGAGCCGACCTCGCCGAGCAGGGTCTCGCCTGGATGCCAACGCTGTCCAACGACGTGCAGGCCGTGCTCGCCACCGACAAGGTGCGCTTCCAGCATCAAGAGGTTGCCTTCGTTGTCGCGGAGGATCGCTACTCAGCCCGTGACGCACTTGAGCTGATCGACGTCGAGTACGAATACATCAAGCCCGTGATCGATGTGCGCAAAGCCATGGATCCTGAGGCTGCGGTGATCCGCGACGATCTTGACGACAAGACGGACAACTACTGCTTCAAGTGGGAGACCGGCGACAAAGACGCCACCGAGGCCGTCTTCGCCAACGCTGATGTCACCGTGAAGGAAGAGGTCATCTATCCCCGGGTGCACCCTGCGCCGATGGAGACCTGCGGCTGTGTCGCAGACGTCGACCGCGTGTCGGGCAAGCTCACGCTGTGGAGCACAACCCAGGCTCCGCACGCGCACCGCACCGTCTACGCGCTGGTTGCCGGGCTGCCCGAGCACAAGATCCGTGTGATCGCCCCGGACATCGGCGGCGGCTTTGGCAACAAGGTGCCGATCTATCCCGGCTACGTGTGCGCCATCGTTGCATCGCTGGTGATCGGCAAGCCGGTGAAGTGGATGGAAGACCGCACCGAGAACTTGGTGTCGACTGGCTTCGCCCGCGACTACGTGATGCAGGGTGAGATCGCCGCCACGAAGGACGGCAAGATCCAGGCCATTCGCACCCACGTACTCGCCGATCACGGAGCCTTCAACGGCACCGCTGCCCCGCTCAAGTACCCGGCCGGTTTCTTCGGCGTGTTCACCGGTAGCTACGACATCGATGCCGCCTACTGCGATATGGATGCCGTCTATACCAACAAGGCGCCGGGAGGTGTGGCCTACGCCTGCTCGTTCCGCATCACCGAGGCGGTCTATCTCGTTGAACGCATCGTTGACTGTCTGGCCTACGAGCTCGACATGGACCCAGCCGAACTGCGACTGAAGAACTTCATCCAGCCCGAGCAGTTCCCGTATGAGTCGAAGACCGGTTGGGTCTACGACTCGGGCGACTACGAGCCAGCGATGCGCAAGGCGATGGACATGATCGGCTACGACGAGCTGCGAGCCGAACAAGCGGCCAAGCGGGAGAGGGGCGAGCTGATGGGAATCGGCATTTCGTTCTTCACCGAAGCCGTCGGCGCTGGCCCTCGCAAGGACATGGACATTCTCGGCCTCGGCATGGCAGACGGTTGCGAGCTGCGCGTGCACCCGACCGGTAAGGCCGTGGTTCGCCTCTCGGTGAAAACTCAGGGTCAAGGCCACGAAACGACCTTTGCTCAGATCGTCGCCGAAGAGTTGGGCATCGCCCCCGACGACATCGACGTCGTGCACGGCGACACCGACAACACGCCGTTTGGTCTCGGCACCTACGGCTCTCGATCGACTCCGGTGTCTGGTGCGGCGGCCGCTCTTGTTGCTCGCAAGGTCCGCGACAAAGCCCACATCATTGCCTCGGGCATGCTCGAGGCGTCGGTGGCCGACATCGAGTGGACCAAGGGTGCCTTCCAGGTGAAGGGCGATCCCGAGAAGTCGGTGACCATCCAGGACATCGCCATGCGA
>CALJSB010000058.1 GCA_937976305.1 uncultured Acidimicrobiales bacterium | reverse complement strand
CCCGGAAAGTTCGAGGCCGGCACGCCGCCAATCGTCGAGGCAGTAGGGCTCGGCGCAGCCGTCGACTACCTCGAAGCAATCGGCATGGACGCCATCCGCAAACACGAAGTCGAACTGACCGCCTACACCCTCCGCACCTTGACCGAGCGGCTCGGTGACGATCTGATCATCCTCGGACCATCCGAACCCGCAGCTCGCGGCGGTGTGTTTTCACTCGCCTTTGCCGACGTGCATGCTCACGATGTCAGCCAGGTGCTCGACGAGCATGCGGTGTGCATTCGGCCCGGTCACCACTGCGCCAAACCGCTCATGAAGCGGTTCGAGATGGTGGCAACCGCCCGTGCCTCGGTCTACCTGTATAACGACACCGACGACGTCGATGCCCTTGCTGACGCGCTCGTTGCCGCACGCGACTTCTTCGCCCTGTAGGAGCATCACATGGCCGGACTCGAAGACCTCTACCGCGAGATCATTCTCGATCACTATCGAAGCCCACGAAACAAGGGCGAGCTCGAAACCCCGCCCGCTCACCGGGTCGAGGGCTTCAACCCGCTGTGTGGCGATGAGATCGTTGTGTTCGTCGACACCGACGATGACGGCAACGTCAACGACATCAAGATCGGTGGTCAGGGTTGTTCGATCAGCCAGTCGTCTGCCTCGATGATGTCGGCAGCCGTCAAGGGCAAGAGCGTCGAAGAGGCTCGCAAGATCACCAGTGCGTTCAAGCGACTCATGAGCATTCACGAGACCTCGGTGGGCGGCGACGGATCCGAGGCTGAGGCCGACGAGCTCGACGCTGATCCCGACATCAAGCTCGGTGATCTCGAGGCGTTGCAGGGCGTGGTGAAGTTCCCTACCCGCATCAAGTGCGCAACCCTCGCCTGGAACACGCTGAGTCAGGCGTTCGACGAGATCGACGAGGCCTGACTCCCCCGGCTGTGCCTGTTACAACTCGCTGATGTCGAGGCCATCGGGACGAATCCCGAACGCTTCGATGAAGCGTTGCCAACCTGAAGCAACCGACAGCGCCGACCCGAGCTCGAGAATCTGCGTCTCGTTGAAGTGCGCCTTGAGCTCTGTGTAGAACGCAGGCGAGACCACCGGCGATGCCGAGGTCAGGACATCTGCAAGCCGCAACGCGACAATCCACTCGTCCGGCAACGCCCCATCAGCCAGTTCGTCGAGATCACCAATCCCCGCTTGCACCATCGGTTCGGTGAGCGACGCCGGCCGGTTGTCGGTCGCTGTCATCAAACTTGATGACCGAGCAACGCTTCAATGCACACACTCGTTGCGATGGGCAAGCCGAATCCGGCACAACTCCACCAAGTCGGGCGGCAGCGACGACTTGTCGGTGTAGATGAAGGCGGTCCAATCGAGGAACATCCGCAGCACCTCGGGCTGACGGGCCAGCGTCAGGAACAGATTGTCGTCTTCATAGGCCTTCTCGAACCAGACTCGTCGCCGCTCGGCGAGTTCGTCAGAGAGGTCGTCGACATCAGCTTTCGGCAAGTGCCCGAGTTCGTTGGCCATCATCTACCTTGTCCGCCAAGTGCAGCGATGACAAGTTGTTCAGCTGCCGATGAGGTCGAGATCAGTCGAGCAGCTATCGCTCGCTCGCAAATCGGGCGGAGCGGTATCGACCTCGAAGCACTCGATCCGCGCCCCTTCGCCGTCGATGGTCCACTCGATCGGAACACCCGAGGTGGGATCAAGGGTGTAGGAGACATCACTGCCAGCAGCGATTGCCGCCATGAGCGTGTCGTGCAGCAGGAAGGGGTTGACCATGACCCGAGCGAGGTCGGCGCCTGCTTGATCTGACAGGGCTGGGCTGAAGTCGAGCGCAACGCTCGACGACCCGGTGGCCGGCTGCAGCACCAACTCTGAGGCAGCGCTCGAACAACTCGCGCAGATCGGAACGGCTCTGAGGTAGCCGTACGGCGAAACGGCCCTGGATTGAAACAGTTGTTGGGCCGCCTCGAGATCGCCCGAGACAGGGCTCGGGGCGTCTTGGTTTGTCGTGGTGGAAGGCCCGCCCGGCACCAAACCAGCTGCTCCGCAGCCAACGACGACTGGTTCGATGCCGCTGCCTTCGATTCTGATCTCATACGTGCGAGTTCCGTCGAGTGGCGCCGTGAAGTCACTGAACCCATTCGAGAACTGCGTGGTCTCAGCTCCTGAGAGCGTCGCCCCGACAGCAGACATCTGCTCAGCGAACGCGTCAGCCAATACGGCCGAATCGGCAAATGCGGTCCGCTCGGCAGTGAAGAGATCAGCACCGTCGGCCAGCACGGTCACATCAAAGCCAGGAGCGATGCTCGACCAGCCGACAAAGACTTCGGTGGTATCGGGTGTGACGGCACATTCGACGACGCCGAGGCTGTTCGCCTCGAGGGGAGCCACATCAACACCGAATCCGAGCAACTGCCACGTTCTGGCGTTTGAGGTAACCAGCGGGAAGGTCAAGCTTGATAGGTCAGTATCAGTGTCAGCATCGACGATGACGTCGCCGGCCAATCGGCACGATGTCCCGAGACCGGCAGCCGTTGCATCCTCGAACGGAGCAAAGACGGACAAGACGTCTTGCCCATCGACCTGTCTCGTGTCGAGCACAACCTCGTCAGCCGAGACACACGATTCGATCACGATGTCGCCGTCAACCCGCTCCCAGGCGACTGAACGAAGGTCGAATCCGCCAGCCCGAATCGCCACACACGGCAGTGGGTCGGCACCAGGCTCGGCAATGGCAAGAGCGGGCGGCTCGGTCGGCAGCGGGGTCGTTGCGATGGCGACTCCGCTTTCAGTCAGCGCCCAACCCGCCGAGTCGCCGATGACATCAAGATCGAAGCCGGCGCCCTCGAGCTCAGCAGAGGAAGATCCGTCGCTGCCGACAGCCCGGGCAAGCTCATCGATCGTGAAGCGACGGCCAGCACACGAGTACACAAGCGGGTCGTCGATCGGATCGTTCGGCAAGTCGACCGCAGGCTCAGCCGTCACCGACGATTCATCATCATCGCCGCCCTCGCTGTCGTTGCCTGCGTCGCCAGTCGCTTCTTCCCCACCGTCGGATTCCGTCTGATCAGTGCCACCAGAGCCGTCAGCAGATCCGTCGTTTGAGCTCGACCGAGAATTCGCCCAGAACAACGCACCAACCAGACCGAGGACGGCAACGGCGACAAGCAAGAGAGGGGCGCGGGAGGACGATGAATCAGACGCAGACGATGGCTCAGACACTGCCGAAAGCCTCGCACACTCCGACCACCGAACGGTTGCATCCATCTCGACTGCGCAGACTCGGGGACAATCTCACCCGACAGGTCGCTCGGATCTGTTGGTCGTCGTGGCATGATCGGAGCCACATGACGACTCGTGAACCGACGCCACTCGATCGCCTCTTTCTCAACCACATCGACGGGACCGGCCAGCTCATTTTGGTCCGGCACGGCCAACAGCAGTGGCCTGATCCGGAAACCTCAGTGTCTGGCGACTGGGTCGATCCCCCGCTTTCCGAGCTCGGGCGGCGCCAAGCCACCGCCGTTGGCGAGTATCTCGCCGGCATAAAGATCGATGCCGTCTACAGCTCGGCCCTGGCCCGAGCCCACGACACCGGGAAGGCCATCGCCGGCCATCACGACCTCGAGCCAATCGTGCGACCCGAGCTTCGCGAGATCCAGTTCTACGGCGATCTCCCAGACGACAAGCGAGCATCGGACATCCTCGGCGCTGACGTCGTGAAAGCGACCGGCAATCGGTTCGTCAAAGAACGTCGATGGGATGTCTACCCGGCAACCGAATCATCGCTGAGCTTTCGACGCCGAGTCGCGATCGAGATCGAGGCAGCCATCGCCGGCCGTGCGGGGCAAACCGTTGTCATCGCGTGCCACGGCGGTGTGATCAACATCTATCTGGCCGAACTCTTGGGCCTCGCCGTCGACATGTTTTTCCGTCCGGCCCATGCGTCTGTGCATCGGTTGACGTTCAGCGCCGAGCGTCAGGTCGTGACAAGTCTCGGTGAAGTCAGCCACCTTGTAGGCGATCTCCACACGATCTGACCGTGCTCATATAGGGCCAAAAGGCAAACGTTGGGATCGACCAGAAGGTCGACCCCAACGCATGCACACGGTTCAGAAGGAAATCTCCAAGCGAGGCTTGAAGATGGCCTATCGAAGGGATATGTGCTTCGACAAGTATCTATCGACACCTACCTGCTGGGCTAAAGAGAACCACGGAGGTTTTTGTAGAGCATTGAGATCGGGCTCGCGAGAGCGAGATCCAGCGGTGAGAGTCCGCCGACGTCGTGGGTAGTGAGCACGATCGAAACGCGGTTGTAGACATTGGACCATTCAGGGTGGTGATTGGCCTTCTCTGCCATGTCAGCGATGGTCGACATGAAGCCAAAGGCCTCGACAAAGTCGCCAAACTCGAACTCCTGGCTGATCGCTGACGCACCGTTGTCCAGCGTGATGACCTGCCAGCCGTCGAGCGATGTGGCGAGCTCTTCGACCTCAGCGTCGGAGAGGACGCGGCGATCTCCGCTCATCAGGCTCGACGCTCCAGCTCAGACGCCGTGCGGTTCACCGAACGGGTCGAACTCAACCGGGCCAGACGGCTCTTCTTCTTCCTCGGCATAACCGGCGTAACCCGTACTCTCGAGCTCGGTGGCGAGCTCGGGCCCGCCCGACGCAAGAATTTGGCCCTTTGCCAACACGTGAACGTGATCGGGTTGGAGCTCCTCGAGTAGCCGGCTGTAGTGCGTGATGACGAGCACTCCCAGGGGGCCATCTCCCTCGGTGGTGGCTGCCTTCACTCGCCGAGCCACCATGCGTAGCGCATCAACGTCGAGGCCAGAGTCGAGCTCGTCGAGGATTGCGATCTGGGGAGCAAGTACTCCCAACTGCAGCGTCTCGTTTCGCTTCTTCTCGCCACCACTCAAGTCGACGTTAAGGGGCCGGGTGAGGAACTTCTCGTCGAAGCCGATGCGGCCGGCTTCAACCAGCACCCGGTCGGTCACCTCCTCGGGCGTACGGCCCGAGGCGACAAAGGAGGCTCGCAGCATCGCGTCGAGCGACACCCCGGGGACCTCGGTCGGGTACTGCATTCCCAAGAAGAGCCCGGCCTGGGCTCGCTCCCAGGTTTCCATCGACAGAAGGTCGGCGTCGTCGAGCGTGACCGAGCCACCAGTGACGTCGTAACCCGGCTTGCCCATCAGAACATGCGACAGGGTCGACTTGCCGGCGCCGTTCGGGCCCATCACGGCGTGTACTTCGCCGCTGCGGACCGTCAAGTCGACACCCCGCAAGATTTCGGACCCGCCAACCGTGGCTTTCAGTCCGCTGATCACCAGTTCACTCATGACGCCTCCTCGGCGGTGACAAAGATGTCGCCGTCTTCGATGCTGACTTCGTAGACCGGCACGGATTTGGTGGCCGGCAGACACTGAGGTTCGCCGCTTTCGACGGAGAAGGTTGAGCCGTGCTTCCAACACTCAATGGTTTTGTCGGCCTTGTCGATCTCACCTTCGGCCAACGAGAAGTCGGCGTGGCTGCAACGGTCGCCAATGACAAACACATCGTCGTCGAGGCGCACGATCGCAAGCCGGTGGTCTTCGATGTCGACTCGCTTCGCAGAGTCGGGCTCGATGTCGGCGAGCGCACACACTTTGAACTTGATCACGACGCTCTCCCGTCGAGCTTGGCCGAGATCAGGCCTCGCACCAATGTGTCGACCTCAGGGTCGCCCAGACGCTGGAGCACCTCATCGAAGAAGCCAGCGACAATCAGTCGGTCAGCGATGGTTGGGGGCACGCCGCGAGCCTGCAAGTAGAACTGCTGATCAATGTCGACTGGGCTCACCGTCGAGGCGTGGCTACAGCGAACGTCATTGTTGCGAATCTCGAGATTCGGGACCGACCAGGCCCAAGCATCTTCGCTGAGCTTCACGTTGCGATTGGTTTGATGGGCGTTCGAGCCGGCGCCGTCTTCGTGAATCTCGATCAGGCCGGTGTAGATCGAGCCGGCGTTGTCATCAACGGCACCCTTGAACAGCAGGTCGCTCAACGTGCCGGGGCCCCGATGATGCTGGAAGGTGCGAAAGTCATGCACCTGCTCTTCGTCGCCGTAGTAGACGGCGACGAGATTGCCCGTTGCGCCACGACCGTCGAGGCTCGTGTCGGTCCGGACGCGGGCGTAGCCGCCACCAAAGGCAGCAATACCGCTCGACAGCGTCGATTGATCGGCAGCGGTTGAGACAAGGCGACCGAGTTGCCACGTGTCTCGGTGCAGTTGCTGCACCACGACGTGACTGAGCCGGCTGGCCGATGCAGCGGCGAGTTCGACGAGCGGGACGCTGAGGCCGGCCCCATCGCTGGTTTGGTACTCCACAACGCTGACTTCGGCATCCGCACCAGTCGAAACACGCACATGCGGGAACGCCGCCGTAGCACCATCGCCGGCGGTGAGATGGCTCGTAATGACGATGGGCTCGGTCACGGTCAGACCCGCGGGCACCGAGATGTCGAGCGTGCTTGGCGAAAAGGCGAGGTGGAGGTGGTCGAACCGGCCGGCGTCAGGCACCGAGACCGCTCGATCACTGCTCGCGGCATCGGAGATTGCGAGACCCTTGGCCTCCCAGCCTGGGTCGACGTCAATCGACGTGATCCAGCCGTCGACGATGCCGATCGATGCTGCGTGGCCGGTCCTGACACCGCCATCACTTGAGGCGGAACCAGCAGGCGCCGCAAGGCGGGGCTGATAGGCGTCGGCTGAGAACTCACCGATCGGGCTGTAGCGCCACTCTTCGGCTTCAGCAGACGGCGCTGGGCTTTCGACGGCGGCGGTGAATGCGGCGATTCGACGAGCGCTGTCGTCGAAATCGGACAGCGCCGGAGGGGTGTCAACGGGTAGGAGACTCACGAATGAACCCTATCGGCGTAGGAGATTTCTCAGCCGACCCGGATCGGCCGTTTTGATCCCCGATTCGACGGTGTTGAGGGAGCCTGCGTGAGCGAGCTGTCAACGCCCGAAGGGCCACCAGCGCCGTCGACGAGCCCGCTTGGCTTCACGCTCTCGTTCTTGGTCGACATCCTCACGGATGGACTCGCCGACGCTGTTGATGATGTCCTCCGCCTCGTCGAGAAGCGCAGCGACAGAAGGGTCTTCGCCGACACTGGGCGGAGCATCAGGGGTCTTTGGTGTCACCAATGACCCGTAGTTCCAGTTGACATCGGCTCGTCTCGGCTCGTAGCCGGAGCAGTCGGCCGGGCATTGCCATGGCGCTTCGGGGGCGAGGTCGAGCGCACATTTCCGTACCGTGTCACCAGTTGGGTAGGAGCGACTCTGAAAGTGCTTGCAGTCTTGGCGCATTGCCATTCCTCAATTGTGCCATCCTCAGACGATGGCAACCCCTCACTTCGATGCCGAACCGGGCGATTTCGCCTCAACGGTGCTGTTTCCTGGCGATCCACTGCGGGCAAAGTTCATTGCTCAGACATATTTCGACGACGTCCGGCAGGTCTCGGGCGTACGAAACATGCTCGGGTTTACCGGCACGTACGGCAGCAAGCCGATCTCGGTCCAAGGGTCGGGAATGGGCATCCCTTCAGCATCCATCTATGCCACCGAGTTGGTGCAGCACTACGGCGTCGACACCATCATTCGAGTCGGGTCATGCGGCGCACTGCGCGACGAGATCCAGCTGGGCGATCTCATCGTCGCCAGCGCGGCCGGAACCGACTCGATCGTCAACCGGACCCGACTCAAGGGACGCGATTTCGGCGCTGCAGCTGACTGGGGACTGCTCCGCAGCGCAGCGGACACTGCTGACCGGCTCGACATTCCGATTCACGTCGGCCGGCTCTTCACGTCGGACTTCTTCTACGACCCGCACGAGGGCACGTTCGAGTTGCTCGAACGGTTCGGGTTTCTCGGCGTCGAGATGGAGGCCGCTGGCCTCTACGGCTTGGCCGCCGAGCTCGGGATCAAGGCACTTGCCGTTGTCACCGTGAGCGATCACGTCAAGCGGGACGAGGCCATGAGCTCAGAAGACCGCCAGAACACCTTCGACAACATGATCAAGCTCGTCCTCGAGAGTCTCTGATGTGGAGTCTCTGATGTGGAGCCTCTGAACGTGCGGGGAAAACGACCGAGCGCCAAGAACCTGATTGGTCCTTGGCGCTCGTGGGACGGTTGATCAGCTCTCCCCGAGACTGATCTTCCATCCAGCTCCGGTTGCTGGCTGGCGGGTGGGTGGTGAGGACCAGCAACCGGTCCCCTTTCGAGCTAGAGGCCCAGGTCCTGGGCTTGCTCGATCATCTCGACGAGGGTCTCGACCTCATCGTCACGGCTGCTGAGGGCTTCGGCTTCGGCCCGCACCTGGTCGAGGTTGATCTCCTCGGCGTACTGGCTGTTCCGGAGGATCTCGGCAAATGAGGCAACCGTGACGGCGAGCCGGAAGTCTTCACGGGTGTCGGCCCATGAGTCTTCGATGATGGAGACGTCCAGACCGAGCTGACCTTCGATGACCTCGCCGGTCTCTGGATCTTCCCAGCGAAGGGCGGCGGTGCCGAGGCTCTCGCTATCACGAACGCCTCGGTGGAGGTCCAGCTCGTAGATGGCGGTCACCTGGTGATCGGCGCCGATCTCACCGGCATCGACAGCATCGTTGCGGAAGTCGTCGTCACGAACGGCCCGGTTCTCGAAGCCGAGAAGGCGGTACTCGTCGACGACATCTTCATTCCATTCGACCTGGATCTTGCCATCGATGGCGACGGTCAGCAGCGTGCCCACAAGGTCCTCACCGAACAGCTTGTCGGCTTCCTCGATGGTGTTGATATAGGCGTAGAAGCCGTCACCGTCGTCGGCGAGGGTCTCGAGCACGACGTCATTGAAGTTGCCCATGCCAACGCCGAGGGTCACCAGCTGGATGCCTCGGTCAGCGTCCTCACGGATACTGGCCACGAGGGCGTCTGGATCGGTGACGCCGGCGTTGGCAACACCGTCAGAAGCCAAGATCACTCGATTGATCTCGTCAGAGTCGAAGGTCTCGTTGGCCAAGTCGTAGGCGGCTTCGAGGCCGGCCTCGAAGTTGGTCGAGCCGTCCGGCCGCAGTGAGTCGATGGCGTCGAGAATCTCGTCCTCGTCACGAATGTCGGTGGGCTCGAGGACGATCTCGGCGTCGTTCGAGTAGGTGACGATGGCGATCTTGTCGCCACGGTCGAGCTGCTCGACGAGGCGAGTCAGCGACTCCTTGACGAGGCCGAGCCGGTTGTCACGGTCCATCGAGCCAGAGGTGTCGATCACGAAGGTGAGGTTGGCGTTTGGCCGCTCACGATTCGAGACGTCCTCCGCCTGCACACCGATGCGCACGATGACGTTGCCGTCGTTGAACGGCGATGGTCCGCCATCGGCGATTGCCGTGAGGCCTTCGTCTGGTGCTCGGTAGTCGTAGTCGAAGGAGTTGACGAACTCTTCGACTCGCACGGACTCTGCCGGCGGCAGGGAACCCTGGCTCAGCCACTGCTGTGAGATCGTGTAGCTCGCTGTGTCGACATCGAGAGCGAAGGTCGACAGCGGGTCCTGGCTGGCCTCGACGAACGGGCGGACGCCGTAGTCCTGGAAGGTGTTGTCGTCTTCTTTGTCGGTCTCGTCTTCTTCGTCGACGATGAAGAACCCGCCATCGGAGCTCTCGGCCTCATCCGCTGAGTCGTCCTCGACGATGTCGAAGCCATCTTCGGCGTCAACCGATGCCGATTCCTCCATGGCGTCTTCTTCGTCTTCCATCGCGGCGTCTTCATCTACGGAGCCTTCGGCCTCGTCTGACCGGGAGGCCTCGGTGGTGTCAGAACCACTGATGAATTCTTCTTCGGCGTCGCTGCTGCTGTCAGACTGTTCGACTCGCTCGAAGTCGTCGGCGACACCGGCATCGTCATCGTTGTCTTGGCTGCCACAGGCGCTTGCCCCAAGGGCAAGTGCAAGGAGAAGAGCAGTCAAACGGCTGAGCCTGGTTCGGCTCGAGCCTGCATTCTTGACCGCCGGGGAAATCTGCGTCTCTTGCTCATGTGCGTTCATGGTGGTGTCTGGCGAACGCAATCGAGCCGCAGTTCCCTGCGTCACTCATTCGACACATTTCCGCCACCGACGGTCACCAATCGGTCATGAAGCTGGCCCGCTCAGCCGGGCCAAAACGTCCGCCTGGCCACTCCCCGAGCGAAAAACCTCGGTTCTGGAGCCTCCCACCGGCGTTTCAGACGGTGAGAGACTCCAGTTCGAGGTTTAGCCGTGGGCGAAGGTGTGAAGCTTGGCCGCTTGACCTACCCAGTCGTCACGCTCGATGCGACCAGGGAAGAACTCGAGACGATCGTTGAGCGCTTCGATACCTGGGCCCTTCAGGAGTGAGACCTGGAGGAAGGTGGTGAGACCGGCTCCGTTCAGCATCTTCTCCATCTTCGGACCAACACCACTGATGAGCTTGAGATCGTCCTTGTAGTTGAACTTGCGACCTCGCGCGTTCTCCATCATCTGGCGATCGAAGTCATCGGCATACACCGACTCGATTTCGACGAGGTCGTAGATCTCTTCGTTCCGGGTCTCGAAGTGGAGCTGAGCGGCTTGTGGCACCCAGTTCTCGTTTCGGATACGGCCTTCCTTCACCCCGAGTCGACCCTCGAGCTCATCAACGCTCGAATCATCGAGCAAGGCGAGTTGGTAGAAGGTCGTGATGTTCTCTTCGGCCAGCGCATCGGAAATCTTCTTGCCGACGCCCTTGATGGGCTTCAGATCATCGGGACGGTCCGCTGAGCGGGCTGCGTTGATCGCCCGCAACCGTGCATCGAGTCCTTGGTTTCCACCGGGGCCGATGCCGCGGTACCACGGGATCGTGACCTGATCGACGATGTCTTCGGCGTGATGCACGCCGTGCAACTGGCCTGCTTGAGGCACCCAGTCGTCACGACGAACCCGGCCGGGGAACGTATCGATGCGATCCTCGAGATCGTCGACTGAAGCATCGTCGAGCAACGCAACTTGGTAGAAGGTTCGTAGTCCGTTGTCGTGAAGCACGCCCTCGAGCTTCGGCCCGACGCCCTTGATCTCCTTGAGATCATCGGTGTAGTCGAGCTGACGACCCGCAGCCACGGCAGCAAGCCGAGCTTCGAAGAAGTCAGCGTGACCAGCCTCGAGCATGGCTTGACGCTCTGGTGACGGTTCGATCGTCACTTGGCCAAGCAGATCCTCACCGTGATGGTCGAGGTGGAGCCCGGCGGCTTGTGGAACCCAGTCGTCACGACGGATGCGTCCCGGGAAGGCTTCGATGCGAGCCTCGAGCGCATTGACGGCGCCTTGATCGAGCAGAGCAACCTGGTAGAAGGTCTTGAGACCGTTGCTGTGCAACATCTCTTCCATCTTCGGACCGACGCCCTTGATCTCCTTGAGATCATCGCTGTAGCCGAGGTCTCGGTCGCTCCCCAGTGCCGACATCCGCAGAGCGAATGCGTCGTTGTCGCCGATCTCGATCGGCATTGCTGCTTCAGCAGCAGCCTGGGCCGCCTCGGCTTCAGCTCGGGCTGCGTCGGCAGCAGCCTTCGCTTCGAGCGCCTTGGCTTTTGCCTTTTCGGCCGCATCGCGGGCTGCAGCAGCTTCCGCCGCTGCAGCATCGGCTGCTGCCTTTTCCTTTTCGAGAGCAGACCGTTGCTGCTGAGCCGCTGCCGTGGCCGCTTTCGCCGCATCGAGATCGGACCTCAAGCTGGCGATCGTGTTGTCTCGGTCAGCAACATCGCCGGAAAGGGCACCGGTCTTCTTCTTCTCGCCCGACAGACTCTCTTCGAGCGCCGACACCTGCCCCTCAAGCGGGGACAAGCCAGCGACTCGGCCCTTGAGAGTGTTGACCTGGTTGCCGAGATCGGTCGACTGGCTCTTGGCGCCAGCGAGCTCCTTTTCGAGCTCTCCGATCCTGCCAGCGGATCCTGAGAGTTGACCTTCGAGCTCCTTCACGCGCCCTTCGAGGCCACCAACTTGGCCCGCCCGTGCATTCGCATCCGCAAGCTCACCCTCGAGCTCACCAATCCGACCCTGCAGACCACCAACCTGACCAGCCCGTGCATTCGCATCCGCAAGCTCACCTTCGAGCTCACCAATCCGGCCCTCTAGGCCACCAATCTGACCAGCCCGAGCATTCGCATCCGCCAACTCACCTTCGAGCTCAGCGATACGACCCTGCTTGGCCTGCACGTCAGTTTCGAGTTCGCTGGCCCGCGTCTCGCGTGTGCCGACAAGACCCTGCAACTCATTGACCTTTTGACCCCGGTCGTTGAGTTGAGCTTCGAGCTCACCAATCCGGCCGTCCTTGGCATCGACATCGGCCTGAAGCGAGCCAGACACAGAACGGGCCGCCTCGAGGTCCGCTTCAAGCGACGCGATGCGATCAGCAGAAGAACTGACCTCACCCTTCAGCGGCGAAAGCTCGGCAATCTGAGAATCGCGAGAGTTGAGCTCAGCTTCGAGCTCGCTGATTCGTGCCGTCTTGCCGTCGATCGACGATCGGAAGTCGACCGCCTCGGCACCAAGACGTGCAGCATCGGACTCGAGTTCGGCAATTCGGGCATCGCGGGTGGCGATGCCCGACTCGAGATCGGTCCGAACTGATCCGAGTTCTTGCGTCGATGCATTGGCAGAAGCGACCTGACCTTCGAGTTCACCAATTCGAGCCTGAGCCGCAGAGAGCTCACCCTGGAGTCCCTCAGTCGATGCGCCTTGCGAAGCGAGCTGGCTCTCGAGGTCGCCCACTCGCCCGGCAACCGGTTCGAGATCGGCGACCCGGGCGTTGGCATCAGCCAACGAGCCCTCGAGCTGCTCGACACGACTCCGGCTTGCCGCCAGGTCTGCATCGAGGGCGGCGACTCGGCTGTTGGCTCCGTCGAAGTCTGACTTCAGCGCAAGGAACTGATTGTTTGACTCAGCGGAGGACGAACTGACTGTTGCCAGTTCGCCTTCGAGTTCGGCCACTCGGGCCGCCAAGCCGTCGCGCTCGCCCTCGAGGGTCGGCAACGATGCTGCGATCGGCTCGAGCTCGTAGACCCGAGCATCTTTGGCAGCAAGGTCGGCCCGAAGACCGCTCACAGCGAGATCGTGATCGTTGAGGCTGGCCTGAGCTTCGTCGAGATCGAACCGCAGTCCGGCTCGTTCATGGCGCATCTCTTTCAATGCGACCTCGGTCTCGACCTCACGGCGACGCCATGGGCGACGCCAGAACCACCACGCAATTGCCAAGCCAGTCAGCAGTCCGAGCAGGGGCCAGACCCACCACTCCAGGAACAGCCAGAACATGTCGGGGAACCAATCCATCAGTTGCTCTCCTTCGCATCGATTTCTACTCGCCGGTTTGTTTGTCTTCCTTCGGCGGTGTCGTTGGTGTCAATCGGCTCTGTTTCACCGAGACCACTCGCCGTCATTCGGGAGGCGTCTATTCCTCTGGCCACGAGTCCATCGACAACTGCTGTCGCTCGGGCCTCACTCAGTGCTTGGTTTGCTGCATCGTCACCCTGGGAGTCGGTGTGTCCGATCACATCAATGGTGACGTCGGGGAACTCGGTGAGCACGGCAGCGACTTCATCGATGATTGCTTCGGTCTCAGCGGTCGGCGTTGCCGTGCCAGAGACGAACTCGATCTTGTCGAGGGCGAGCAGGTCATCAATGCTTGCTTGCGCTGCTGCTCCGCCATCGAGCCGGAGATTCACCGTGGCATCAAGGCCAGCCAGTGCAGACTCAGCAGCATCGAGGGCGTCTTGATTCGGTGCCGTGCCGGTGATGACCACCTCGGCGTCGTTCACGCTCACATTGCCGGACACCAGCTCGTTGCCGACGAGCGGAGCCAGGGCCTCGAGGGCTGGGCTCACGTTGTCGCCGAACGTCAATCCGTCGGCCGTGGCTGGAGACGCTACGCCGAGGTCTGTGACCGCATCGCTGAGTTCAGTCGGTGCGTCGCCGCTCTGTTCGATACCGGAGTCGACCCACGTCACGTCAAACACTGCTGGGGTGGCGTCCGCGACCCTGATCGTATTGGCGACGCCTGCTGCGTCGAGCTGTGCTTCGACTTCAGCCTGCGTGGCTTCATCCGGTGCGACACCGGTGACCGTGATCGTTTCGTCGCTCACGGTCAGGGTGCCTGCGACGAGCGATCCGCCGATCAGCGGGGCAACATCTGAGCGCAAGGTCATGACCGTGCCATCTTCGAGCGAGCGGGTCGGGTCGGGCGCAAGATCTGCCCCGGTTCCCAGCAAGCTGTTGAGATCGTTCCCCATGCCGTTTGGCACGACGCCGTCACCTTCGACACCGTCGTCGTCCCAGACGACTTCGAAATCAGCCGGCGTGAGGTCGGCGACGGGTGCCGCCGGCGTCGGTGCATCGGTGAAGGCGATCTCGACATCGCGAGTGCCGGTGATGTCAGCAAGGTCTGCTGCGATCTCCTCGGCGTTTGCCGTACCTTCTGGAACCGACAGATACCCATCTCTGCCGTTCCACTCGACGGTTGCCCCCTCGGCGGAGGTGTAACTCTCAACACCGAGCGACTCTTCGTCGAGCTCATCTTCAATGTGCGGGAGTGCCCAGAAGGCACCAAGCACCGAGATCACGAGCCATGCGAGTGCGGACCAGCCCCACACACGCTTGTCAGCGCGTCGTAGAAACTCCATAAGTGGCCTTTCTGTCCCCTTCCCAAGGGTGGCCCCTCGCCGGGCGAACGGTGGACCACCGACCGATTCGGACGGCAGGGACAATTTGGGTGACACGACCTAGACGGAGGGATCCCCCAAAAGGTCGCGACTTTTGCGAAATACTAGGCGTCTACATAGTGATCCCCCAGAAAAGGAGTCCCCAAATGGGAATCTTCGATAAAGCAAAAGATGCAGCTGCCAATGCAGGTGACATGGTCGACAAGGCCAAGGACGCGGTTGCCGAGCACGGCGACAAGCTTCCTGGTGACCTCGGCGACAAGGCTGCCGACATGGTCGACAAGGCCGAAGAGATGACCGACAAGATCCCCGGCCAAGACGGCGGCGCAGAGTAGCGAACGCTCTCAGCTGAGCTTGCTGTTTACCCCAGCGAGCTCACCACAAAATCAGCAAAACCCGGGCCGAGGCCCGGGTTTCGTTGTTTTACTCCTTCGGCTCCCAGTGAGCACCGTCGCGGCCGACGAACCGCAAATCAGAAGCCGCCAAAGTTTTCGGACTCGACCGAAATCAGTTCGACGTCCGGCGGGACCTGGTTGTCGAAGTAGCGAATCGAGTCAGCGCCGGCGCCGCCATCGAAGAAGATCGAAGTAATCGGTGCACCGGGCAAGCCCGCAACGACTAGGGCGTCGGGACCGTCTCCTCCGATGAACTCGATCACGCCTGAGGTTTCACGGGTAAACCCTGCAAAGTCTCGACCAGCACCGCCGACCATTCGGGCGCCGTCTGGACCAGGCGTGAACGTATCGTCTCCGTTCGAACCAACCAGCAGGTCGAATCCTGCCCCGCCGTTCATCCCGTCACCTTGGTTCGAAGACCCGGACGCGCTGTGGCCGTAGATCTCGTCGTCGCCGTTCTGACCGAGCAGCGAATCGAACCCGCCACCGCCGAAGATGCGGTCGTCGCCGTCTCCGCCCCAAATGTCGTCGTTGCCTGCGCCGCCATCGAGAAAATCGCCGCCACCCTGCCCGGCGAGTCGATCGTCACCGCGGTTGCCGAACAGCCGGTCGCTGCCATCATCACCAACGAGCCGATCGTTGCCGTCCCCTCCGACCAACGTGTCGTTACCCGGTCCGCCGAACAAGACATCGTCTCCACCGGCGCCCTGGATGCGATCGTTCCCGGCGCCAGCGCAAATGACATCGTCGCCGTCTGTGCCGTACAGCACGTCGTCGCCGCTCGTGCCAACGATGGTGCATCTTCCTTGCGCTTCGGCGGGCATGGCAAATATCGCCATGCCCATGACCATTACGATGGCCGCCCCAATGGATCGAACCCGCATCGTCTCGTCTCCTCGTTTGTCCGCCGAGACGAAACGCTACCGAGCGTCGAGAATATTTTCCAGCGAAACCCCGAGGGGTTAACCGACTGAGCCTTCCATCTGGAGCTCGATGAGACGGCTCCACTCAACGGCGTACTCCATCGGCAGGGTGCGGGTGACCGGCTCGATGAAGCCGTTGACGACCATGCCGATCGCCTGCTCCTCAGACAAGCCACGGCTCATCAGATAGAAGAGTTGCTCATCGGCAACCTTCGAGACCGTGGCCTCGTGGCCGATGAGCGCGTCCTGCGAACCGATCTCCATGTAGGGATAGGTGTCGGAGATCGACTCGTCGTCAAGGATGAGCGCATCACACTGCACGTGGCTCTTACACCCGTAGGCGCCGTCCTCAACGCGGACCAGGCCTCGGTAGCTCGAGCGGCCACCGTCCTTCGAAATCGACTTCGAGACGATCTTCGATGAGGTCTCGGGTGCTGCATGGACCATCTTGGCACCGGTGTCTTGGTGCTGACCTCGTCCTGCGTATGCGACCGACAACACCTCGCCGGTTGCCTTCGGACCTGCCAGCCAGACGGCTGGGTACTTCATGGTGAGGCGGCTACCGATGTTGCCGTCGATCCACTCCATGTGGCCCTCGGCCTCGACGTAGGCCCGCTTGGTGACCAGGTTGAAGACGTTTGAGGACCAGTTCTGGATGGTGGTGTAGGTGACGTGAGCGCTCGGCTTGACCACGATCTCGACCACGGCGGAGTGCAGCGAGTCTGAGGTGTAGACGGGAGCCGAGCAGCCCTCGATGTAGTGAACCTTCGAGCCCTCGTCGGCAATGATCAAGGTGCGCTCAAACTGACCCATGTTCTCGGCGTTGATCCGGAAGTAGGCCTGCAATGGCATCTCGACTTCGACGCCCGGTGGGACGTAGATGAACGAGCCGCCAGACCACACCGAGGAGTTCAGGGCCGAGAACTTGTTGTCGTTCGGCGGAATGATCTTACCGAAGTAGGGCTTGACGATCTCGGGGTATTCACGCAGCGCCGTATCCATGTCGGTGAACAGCACGCCTTGGCGCTCGAGGTCTTCTCGGTTGCGGTGGAAGACCACCTCGGACTCGTACTGAGCCGTAACGCCGGCGAGGTACTTCCGTTCAGCCTCGGGGATGCCGAGCTTTTCGTAGGTGTCCTTGATCGCATCGGGGAGGTCATCCCACGAATCAACCTGGCCGTCGGTCGGCTTGATGTAATAGAAGATGTCGTCGAAGAAGATCTCGGAGGTGTCGCCACCCCAGTTCGGCATCGGGCGCTTCCCGAAGGCTCGGTAGGCCTTGAGCCGGAAGTCGATCATCCAGTCGGGCTCGCCCTTCATCCACGACATTTCGCGGATGATCTCTTCGTTCAGCCCCTTCTTGGGCTTGAAGACATAGTCCTCTTCATCGCTCCAGCCGAGCTTGTAACGATCGAGATCAAGAGAGTCGGGGGTGACTGTCATGAGATACTCCTGAGGGGTGGCCGAATTAGTACTACGTAGATAGTAACAAACCCCCCTCCAGATCCTTCCATCGCATTGGATCTGCTTTCGCAGATCGCACGGCGCTAATGAAAATCGTGCGATTGTCTTTCAGGCTCGGGGCTTGTCGCCTCCGGCGACCAAGCTTGCGAGAGTTCAATCGAGGCGTCTGAGTTCTTTCTTGAACTGCTGGGCCTTCTCGACGTATGCCGCAACG
This sequence comes from uncultured Acidimicrobiales bacterium, assembly GCA_937976305.1. Lineage (GTDB taxonomy): Bacteria > Actinomycetota > Acidimicrobiia > Acidimicrobiales > SZUA-35 > CALEWY01. Next base: position 14,888 of record CALJSB010000058.1, on the reverse strand, counting down.
CCCAGTTCGATCATGCCTTCGGGCACTGAGTCGGGCCGGATCTTGGCCGGGATGCCGAGGGCCATACCGCCCGACGGGACCTCGACGTCGTTGTTGACCACGGCGTTGGCGCCGACGAGCCCGCCCGAACGGACGACAACTCGGTGGAGCACAATCGCTCCATTGCCGACAAACGATCCGTTCTCGAGCGTGCAGCCTTCGAGGTGAACGATGTGACCGACCAGGCAGTCGTCGCCAACGGTGGTCGGGGTGTGTTCCGTAGTGTGGATGACCGAGCCATCTTGAATCGATGAACGCTCCCCCACGACGATTGACCCGCCATCGCCGCGCAGCACCGCACACGGCCAAATCGAGGAGCCCGCTCCGATGGTGACGTTGCCGATGATGACGGCGTCGGGATGGATGAAGGCGTCTGGGTGAATCTGGGGTTCGAGGTCGCCGAGTGCGTAGATGGGCATAGCGCCAGACCCTACCGGTGAGCCCGAATCAGAAAGAAGCTCAGGCGGCGATCAGGTCGCGAACGTCGAACAGCAACGCCGTGAGCGAGAGCATCACCAAGAAGGCGATCGTGACATAGGCCAGCGGTTCGAGCCGGCGGACATCGACCGTCTTCGAAGAATCCCGGGTGACCGCTTGAGTGATGCGCTCCCATGCGGCAACGAGTGCGTGCGCTCCATCGAGGGGCGGCAGCGGCAACAGATTCACGATGCCGATGGCGGCCGAGAGGATGCCGAACCACTGCAGCGAAGCGGCGAGGCCGGCGTCGACCGCGGCGCCCGTCTGCGTTGCCTGGGCGACCGGTGACATGAACCGGACCGGGGGCTCAACCGAAGAGTCGAAGACGGCGCCGAGGTAGGGCGAGATCTGGGCGACGAGATCCCACAAGGCGACGCCGGTGAGGCTGATCACGAGCCAGAGCCATTCAAAGCTGGCGCCCACAGACGCAAGGAGGCCTCGTCCTTGCAGAAGGGCCAAGAAGAAGAACGACACGATCGCCATGGCGAGGTTCACGAAGGGTCCGGCGAGGATGGTCGCGAGGCGCCCACCGTGGCTGGCTGCTCGATAGGTGCCGGCCTCTTCGACCCCGTCAGGCAGAACCGACGACGGCGTCATGCCGTGCAACTTCACGTAGCCGCCGAGGAAGATGGCCTTGACGCCATAACGACAGCGGCCGACATTGAAGCCGACGATCTCTGGACCGAAGCCCCAGAAGAACTCGGTGGGTTCCATCCCGGCCCGACGAGCCGCAATCAGGTGTCCGGCCTCGTGGCACAAGACAATCACGCCGATGAAGGCAAGAAGCCACAACGCACTCGGTGCCGTCAGCCAGAGCAACGCGATCGAAAGGGCCGTGATGCTCCCCCACACCGGCGAGATCCGCATGTCGGTGACCCGGGGTGTCGCCGCATCCAGCGTCGCCGCCGTGTCAGTCACATCGACCACCGTTTCACCACTGGCGTCTGCTGGCTTGTCACCGGCGTCTGCTGGCTTGTCACCGGCGTCTGCTGGCTTGTCACTGGCGTCTGCTGGCTTGTCACTGGCGTCTGCTGGCTTGTCACTGGCGTCTGCTGGCCTATCACCTGCGTCTGCTGGCTGCTTGATCGCCACGTTGGCCACCCAGGTACCTCTTTCGGACTCCGCACGCATCACCACGTACGACTTGAGTCCACCACATTGGGGGGTCAACCCAAAGGGGCGAAGCACCCCATTGGCAGATTTGCTCAGCGGACGGTCAGGCGCCGAACGTTCCGTATTGACCCGTGAAGAAGACCATCGGTGAGCCCTCTGTCGGCGTCGAGAGGTCGAGCACTCGACCGATCAGCAGGTTGTGGTCGCCACACGGCACGGTCTGTTCGAGCGAGCACTCGATCACGGCGAGACTGCCGGGAAGGATTGGGGCGCCCGTGTTCGGAGCTTTGGTCCAGTCGACACCCTCGAACTTGTCTGGCGACTTCGATGCCATGACACCGCAGAGTTCGACCTGTTCGTTCGTCAGCACGTTGACGGTGTAGTGCCCGGCGGCCTCGATCGCGGCACCACTACCGGAGTGAGTTCCGAGAAAGAAGCCGACCAACGGTGGGTCAAGCGAGATGGACACGAACGAGCCGATGGCAACACCGACAGGGCCGTCTGCTGACGAGCAGGTGACAATGGTGACGCCGGTGGGCAGGTGGCCGAGAACTCGACGGAATTCTCCAGGATCAATCTCAGGTGCTTCGCTCATTGGCGCAGACTACATGGCCTGCGTCGCGCTGTTGAGCGAGAGTCCTTCCGAGGCAACAATCACGTCGAACCGTCCTTGTGCAAGATCGGTGGCTCGCTCCCCTGCTCGCTCAACCCACGCATCGTCGTGGTTCGGGTCGTGATGGAAGAGCACGAGACGGCCAACCTCGGCTTGGGCCGCAACCTCAACCGCGTAGTCGATGGTCGAGTGGCCCCACGTGGCTTTCTGATCGAACTCGTCGTTGTCGTACTGCGCATCGTGAATCAACACATCGACACCGCGCGCCAACTCAAGAGCCTCGGGGCTGACAAACGTCGGATCATCGATCGGCTGTTGATGATCGGGGATGTACGCGACCGAACCACCTTGCACAGACTCGACTCGATACCCGTTCGTTTCGCCAACGTGGTTGATCGGTCGGATCATCACGTCAGCACCGTCGATCGTGATGCAGCCGCTGCGGGCTTCAACGAACTCGACGGATCCGGGCAAGACATCGAGACCAACCGGGAAGAGCGGCGGCTTGACGAAGCAGGCGAACTCCTCCCGCAAGGTGCTGCCACTCTGGGCCGGACCGACAAGCGTCAACGACGCTCCCTCTTCGAGCAACGGGACGAAGAACGGCAGACCCTGCACGTGATCCCAGTGGAGGTGCGTCACAAGCGCTGTCCCGCGGAACGGCGCTGACTCATTGCCATTGGCGGCCGATCGAAGATGCTCACCGAAGTAACGCAGGCCGGTGCCAAGATCGAGCAGAACAGGATCGAGGTCGTCGATCTGCAACGCCACACACGATGTGTTGCCACCAATGCCCGCGGTCGCAGGGCAACAGCACGGGGTCGACCCGCGGACGCCGTAGAAGGTGATGTCGATCATGCGCAGTCCATGCTGTGTAGCCCCCATGCGATTCGGCACGAATACTGCCGAACGACTCGCAAAGCTAATTCAGGTTCTTCGAGCAGAACAGGGCGTGTGAACAAAGACACGTTCGGCAGCAGCTGCACCCGATGTCGTTGTGTGCTGGTTCTGACCAGCTTCTAGTGTCGCAACATGTCGACAACGTCAAATGATGCTGGCACCACGGTCCACTCCAACACAGTCCCCTCGCTTCCGGAAGGGTTCGTCGCCGTGATGAAGCGCGACTGTCCGACATGCGAGTTAGTCGATCCGGTCTTGGCCGAGATCCAGGCTGCCGGGCTCACGATCACGGGAATCACCCAGGACGACCCCTCGTTTCCCACTTCTATCGAAGGCGTTGTGGACGACACCGACCTCTCACTGTCATGGCATCACGAGATCGAAACCGTTCCCACGTTGATTGATGTCCGTGATGGTGTCGAACAGCGCCGGATCGTGGGCTGGTCACGCGAGCAATGGATCGAGTTCACCGGGGTCGAGACGCTTGGCCAGGAGCTGCCTGAGCAACGCCCTGGCTGCGGCTCACTTTCGGTCGACCCCAACCTGATCGACGAGTTGACCGTCCGGTTCTCTGGATCGGTGCTGCAAACCCGCCGTATCGAACTGGCCCAACTCGAAGACGAAATGGAAGCGGCCTTCGACCGGGGCTGGACCGACGGACTTCCCGTGGTCCCCCCGACCGAAGCCCGGGTGATGCGCATGCTCGAAGGCACCACCCGTGCCCCGGATGAGATTGTCGCAACCGTGCCGCCCGACCTGATCGACGTCACCGTCGAACAAGTCGCCATCAACGCCGTCATGGCGGGCTGCCGGCCTGAGTATCTGCCGGTGGTCTTGACTGCCGTCGAGGCTGCATGTTCAGACGAGTTCAACATGCACGGGCTGCTCGCCACGACGATGCACTCCGGACCGATCATGGTGGTCAACGGGCCGCTGGCGGCCAAGATCGGCATGAACGGCGGTCACAACACCTTTGGTCAGGGCAACCGAGCCAACATGACGATCGGTCGGGCGCTGCAGCTGGTGATCCGCAACATCGGCGGCGGACGTCCGGGTGGAGAACGTCCAGGCTCCCGTGGGGTCGACATGTCAATGCACGGATCGCCAGGAAAGCTCTCGTTCTGTTTCGCGGAGCTCGAAGAGGGCTCGCCGTTCACACCGCTGTCGGTGGCGCGAGGCATCGAGCCCGGCACCAATGCACTCACACTGTTTGCCGGCCAAGGGCCAACACCCGTCGTCGATCAGTTGTCCCGCACGCCTGAGTCGCTGGTGCGAAGTCTCGCCGAGATGCTGCGAACGACCCTGAGCACAAAGCTTGCCGTTGGCTTCGACTCGATGCTCGTGGTGTCGCCAGAGCACGGCCGCATCTTTAGCGAAGCGGGCTGGGACCGCGACAAGTTCGAAGCTGAGCTCGGCAAGCTGCTGATGCTCAACGGCGACGATCTGGTTCGAGGAGCCCGAGGCATCGACGAGGGCGTGCCCGACTTCCTCGCTGGCAGTGAGATTCCCAAGTTCCGGCCCGGCGGGTTGCTGGTGTGTCACGCCGGCGGCGATGCCGGACTCTTCTCGTCGATCTTGACTGGCTGGGTCGGTGGCGAGAAGGGATCAAACCCCGTCACCCGCGAGATCACGCTCTGACCGAAGCGTCAGCGCACCCCCGACCACTAGCGTCCCGAGGATGGAAGAGTATTTCGAGGCCAACCGGGCCAACTGGAACGATCGGGCCGCGATCCACGCCGACTCGAAGAGTTACGACCTCGATGCCTATGTCTCTGACCCTGCCCGGCTCAGCGGTGTCGTTAGGTGGGATCGCGACCGACTCGGCGATCTGACCGGTCAGACAGCGCTGCACCTCCAGTGCCACATCGGCACCGACACGCTCTCGCTGGCCCGGCTCGGCGCAACGGTGACAGGGCTCGACCAGTCGGACGAATCGCTCACCATTGCTCGGCAGCTGTTTGCCGACACCGACACAGCCGGCGAGTTCGTGGAATCGACCGTTGACGGCGCGACTGCGGCACTCGATCAGACCTACGACCTCGTCTACACCGGGGTCGGTGCCCTCAATTGGTTGCCACGTGTCGACCGCTGGGCCGAGACGGTGGCAGCGCTGTTGACTCCTGGCGGTCGTCTCTACCTCCGCGAAGGCCACCCAATCTTGTGGGCCATCGACGACGAGGCCGACCCTGCCGACGGTCTCAAGCTGCGGTACCCCTACTTCGAACAGCCCGAGCCGATGGCCTTCGACATGGACCAGACCTACACCGATGGCGACGGCCGAATGGAGCACTCCCGGATGTACGAGTGGAATCACGGCATCGGGGAGATCATCACCGCAGTGTTGGATCATGGGCTCGTTCTCGATGCCTTTGAAGAACACAGGGAGCTCGAGTGGATGGGGCTGGCCCACATGATCGACGCTGGTGGCGGACGGTCGAAACTGCCTGCAACGCAGTCCGAACTCATCCCACTGATGTACACGTTGGTGGCGCACAAGCCGGGCTGATCTCGTCGAGAGAATCGACACGGGACCGCTGAGCAGGAAAGATGTCGTCATGACCGTCGTACTCGACCCAACCGCTAGGAAGTCGGCTGAGGCCATCGAGCGTGTGGCACGGCCCACAAACCTCGAAGGACTGCGCATCGGATTGCTCGACATCTCGAAGCCTCGGGGAGACATCTTCCTCAACCGCCTCGAGGAGCGTTTCGCTGACGTCGGGGCCACAGTCGAGCGCTACGCCAAACCGACCTTTTCCAAGCCGGCGCCCGTCGACCTTCGCCACGAAATCGCCACCAACTGCGATGCCGTGATCGAAGCGTTAGCCGATTGAGGCAGCTGCACGTCGTGCAGTGTGCACGACATCGCTGATCTCGAGCGTCGGGGCGTTCCCGGTGTGTTTGTCGCCAGCTCGGTCTTTGTGGATGCTGCGCAGACCCAAGGTGAGGCCATCGGCTTCCAGCCTGAGCGCATCTTCGTCGAACACCCGATCCAAGATCGGACCGACGACGAGATGGTGACGATCGCTGACAAGGCCTACGAGGCCATCGTCGAGCGTCTGACCACCGAGTAGGCCTTCCCGCGCGCTTCCGGCGGGCCCCTCGACGCCCACCTCTGCTGCGGCGTTCGCTTCGCTTCCGAGTCCTCGCTTGAGGTGGACCCCGAGGGGCCCGCCTCGTCTTTGGCACGTCAGGTCAGGGCTATGGCGGCCGTCAGCGCTACTCCGGTCAGTAGCACGATGGCGTCGTAGCGGTTCCAGGGGGTGTGGGAGGGCGAGACGACGATGGGGCCGCGGGCTTCTATTGAGCGGCCGAACTCAGAGGCCCGGCGGACTGAGGCCACTGCCGTTGTCGTGAGCACGGCCATTCCTCGTTCGACGACCGGTCGACCCGCTGGTTCGGTGCGGGCCATCGCAGCCACCGTCGAGAACTCGTTTGCGATGAGAGGGAGGGCTCGCACGGCAAGGGCCAAGGCAGCCACGATCTCGCCGGTTGGCACACCGATCTTGGCCAGAGGTTTGAGCGTCCAGCCTGCTGCACTTGCGAGGTCGGCGGCCCGCGTTGTCCACCCGGTGAGCAACGTCAACCCGAGAAGTCCGAGAGTGACCCCGAAGATGCGGAGCTGGAGCAAGAGTCCACCAAGGCCCACCTCGTTTGGCCCGAACTGCACAAACGGTTCGCCTCCGGAGAGCAGCCCGAAGATCATCGAAATCGCCATGGCCGCCAGCAAGGGTCGCGGTGGACGAGGTACGACGCTGAACGGCAAACGGGCGACAGCGATGCCGATCACAACCGTGCCCCACACGATGGCGACGGGCACCCACAGCGGATTGAACGACAAACCAAAGACCAACGCGATCATCACGAGGACTTTGCTTCGGGCGCCCGCTCGGTGAATGACTGACTGTCGATCGACGAATCGCAGGAGATGCAGCCGCGAGATCACGGGGCGACCAGGCGGCCCTCGTCGAGCCCAATCAGTCGAGAGCCGAGTCGGGCCGAGGCTTCGATGTCGTGTGTGATGGTGACCACCGTCGTTGTTGGCGGCAGCTCATCAACTGCATCGAGAAAGCGGGCAACACTCTTGCGGTCAAGCCCGGCAAGCGGTTCATCCAGCACCAGCACCGGACACTGACGAGCGAGGAGCCCGGCCAGCGCAACCCGCCGTTGCTGGCCGAGCGACATCTCGTCGATCTTGCGAGCGAGGATCGAGTCGTCGAAGCCAAGGACTTCGAGTGCATGCCGATGGCGCAGCGGGTCGACGCCGTAGCGAGCCCCTTCGGCCTGCACCGTTGGGGCCAGAATCTGCAGCCGGGTGTGTTGTAGGAGCAGACCGGTCGTCGTGATCGATTCCGAGGCCGCTCGCCCATCGACGTGCGCCTCACCCTCGGTCGGCTCGACATGGCCGGCGACCACCCACGCGAGGGTCGACTTGCCCGATCCGTTTGGTCCGGTGATGAGCACCCGCTCACCAGCATCGATGCGAAGGTCGATGCCTTCGAGGGCTCGGGCCTCCCACGGAGTCCCCTGATCGTGAACGTATCCGACCTGGCGCAGCTCGATCATCGTGTTTCATCCCCCAATGCGTCGTCTGATGTGGGCATTGCGGCTGGTCGCTGGTCGAGATCAATGATCCGATCGGCGCCGGCAAGGTCACCATCGAGATGGCTGGCATGGACAACGGTGGCTGTGGTGGCGACGTCGCCCAGCAGTCGACGAACCATCACTCGACTCTGCGGATCGAGCATTGAGGTCGACTCATCGGACAGCAGCATGCGCGGCCGACGCAACAACGCGCCAGCGATCGCCAGTCGCTGCATCTGACCACCCGAGAGAGCGTCGGTCTCAGCCTCTTCGAAGCCAGCCAGGCCAACGTCATCAAGCACCGAAGCGACCTCGGCGCTCGTCGGCGGCTCGTGAAGGCCCCACGCAAGATCATCTCGAACCCGGGCGCCGACGATCTGGCTTTCAGGTCGCTGACCGATGACGGCAATGCCGCCAGGGAGGCCGAGATCATCAGCACCGGCGTGGCGGGCCAGGCCATCGAGCAACGTCGACTTGCCAGACCCGTTCTGTCCGACCACCACGGTGAGCCCCGGGGTGGCCCAGTGCTCGACATCGCTCGAGCTGAGATTGAGCTCAGGGCGGGGTCGAGCCGTCGACCGAGCCACGGCATGCAGCGTCGGCGCCGCAATTCGTCGCAGGAATACCGCCAGAAAGATCGAGACACCGAGTTGGAACGCGGGGATACCGATCACCCAATGGTCGATGATCCACGCCGCGCCTCGATTCATCGCGTCGCCCACCCCGCCGAGGCCAATGCGATTGAGCGCCACGGACGCGCCATCCACCTGGATCAGCACGCCTTCGAACGTCAAACGCCGAAAGTCAGCAAAGACCGCGAGAAAACCAAGCGTGAGGCCAGAGACAACCGTCCATCCCAACGCAACCGACATCAGAATGCTCCACAGACGGCTGCGACCATCGCGACTGGCACGTCCGGCAACGAATCCGAAAATGGCCATCACCACCACCTGGGTCGCCGGGCCGAACCCCGCCAACAAGAACGTGAGGATCAGCCCCACCCAGAATGCCGTGAGCACAACCCGTCCCCGGTGATTGCGGGCGAGTACGGCGTAGGGCACGGCGCCAAGGACGGAGGTCAAGGCGGCAAAGGGGGTCAGCCGAGCCATCACGACGACCAAAACAGAGAGGTCGGCGAGCACAGCCGCAGCGGCCAATTCATGGGCGGACAGGGGGTTCGTCTTGCGCACGGGTCCCCCACCGTAGGAGCAACCCCGCTCGTGGCGTCTGGTTGTGCGTCCGAGATCGGCGCCGTCTAACGAAGACGCCGGAGCGCGGACTCGACAAAGCGCTCGGTTGCATCGACAACAGTGCGCGGGTCGAGATCAGAGCGGCCGGCGTCGAGCCACGCTTGGTTGTCGATCTCGAGGTACGGCCCAGCGTTGCCGCCGCTGTTGACCTCCTGCAGATCCCACATCGGGTCGTAGCCCTCATCGATACCGCCAGCTTCTCGATAGAGCTCAACCAACTCGTCGGCGGCGTTGATGTCGACCAAGACGGCGAGGTTCCATCTGAGGTGGGCAACGTCAGCGTGCGGGTGACCGATGCACGCATTGGCCCAGTCGACCACGGCCGAAATGCTGGAGCCGGCCCAGAGCACATTGAGCGGGTGGACGTCTCGATGCAGAAGCCGACGGTGCGGGGAGTCCATCCACGGCGCCTGTTCGATTGCGTCCCAGACCTCGGCGTAGTCGGCCCAAAGCTCCGGACGCGAACCGTTCTCGGGATACCGAGCCGCGTCCGGCCCCCACCGACGCCACGGCCGCAGCGAAGGCACGGGCTCGGTGTCGTGCAACTCGACTAACCACTGCGCCATCGCCCCGATGCGCGGGCGAAGTTCTTCTGCAGCAACGACCTGGTCGCCCTCCATGGCCGACATCACGATCACGCGTTCTGTGGCATCGAATCCGAGCAATGAGGGAACCACGCCGGTTGACGTTGCCGCTCCTTCGAGAGCTCGAAGAGCCGCCACCTCACCGCTCACCAGCTCGTCAGCATCAGTGAGTGGAGCCACCTGCTTGACGACGACTGCCGTACGATCGGCAAGCTCACACCGCCACACCTTTGATGTCAGCCCGCCGTACAACTCGATTGCCGTCTCGATCGACGACTCGGCGACGTGCTCGACGATGCGCAGTCCAGCGGCCGGCAATGTCACGGCAGCTTCCACTGATCGTCTTCGACAACGGCGAGCCCATCGTTGAGCAGCGTCGACGCGACTGCCTCGGCTCGGACCGGGTCATCGTCCCAACCCATCACTGCGGCGAGGTCGGCCGTGACGACCGCACGGTTGCGCAGTGCGTCGATGAGACGTCCTCTCCCCTGCCGGTCTGAGCCTTCAAAGCGCGACTGACCCTTGGATACACCAGCACTTCCCGTGGCCGGGTCGGGTGCTGGCTGTCCGGCCAGGGTCCAGGCGCACGATTGACGCAATGTGCAGGTCTCGCACGTGGGCTGGGGCCGACAGTGCAGCGCCCCGACCTCCATCAGTGCTTGGTTCCACAACCAGCCTTGTCCGGGTGGCACAAGTTGATCGGCCAGGCGTTGGGCGTCAGCTGCACGCAAGGTTGTCCCACTTGTTCGAGCGAGCACGCGAGCGATGTTGGTGTCGACGACGCCAACATCATGTTCGAACGCAAAGGCCAAGACCGCACGTGCGGTGTAGGGGCCGATTCCTGGCAGGGCCAGCAAGGCGGCAAGGTCGTCGGGCACGACGCCACCATGCTCATGTGTGACCTGGATGGCCGCTCGGTGCAGGTTGACAGCTCGGCGGTTGTAGCCGAGTCCCTTCCACTCCTCGATCACTGCGCCAGCCGCAGCTACAGCACAGTCGCTCACTGTCGGGAACCGTGCGAGAAACTGAGGCAACCGATCGATGACCCGAGTCACTTGCGTCTGTTGCAGCATGAGCTCGGATACGAGGATGAGCCATGGGTCTCTTGAGTGGCGCCACGGCAAGTCACGCCCGTTCTCGGCGAACCACTCGCCGAGTGAGACTTCATCAAGCGCGACTGCGTCTTCAGTGCCTTGCTGGACCACCGTCGCATGATGCCCACTGCTCAGACCCAACGCACTCGGCTGGCTAGGGTTCATAGACGATGACGCACGTGAATGATCTCGCTCCAGCGGCAACACTCGTCGATCACAACGGTGACCCCTGGCATCCACGTGATCACATCGGTCGACCACTGCTGATGATCTTCCATCGCCACTTGGCTTGACTGCCCTGCCAAGCCCATGTCGGCGCCGTGCGCGACCGCATCGATGAACTCCTCACCAGCCAAGGCGACCCGATCGACGTTGTTGTGGTCACCTTCACCAAGGCTCGAAACCTCAGGGGCTACCGGCGCCGCTTCGCCGATCCGTTTCCAGTGGTCACCGACGAAGAGCTCGAGCTCTATCACGCCGTTGATTACCACCGCTGCAGCTTCTGGCGGGCGTACGGCTGGCGATCGATCAAACGCTACGCCGAGCTGCTTCGGGGCGGTGCCCGAATGACCAAGAGCGGCGAAGACACACTTCAACTCGGCGGCAACATCTTGATTGCGGCTGACGGCGCCATGGCGTGGCGCTATGCCGGCGCCGGCCCAGACGACCGACCATCGATCGACACGATCATCGAGCAGGTCGCTCGCCTGTGAGGTAATTGGTCACAACGGTTGGCGCTGCCTGGGGGTCGATCACCTACGCTCGGGCCCCATGACGACACCAGACCTGCAAATCGCTGCGAGCTGTATCGAGACCGCAGATGGGATCATTCGGGGTGCGGTGCGACACCTCGCGGAGACGAGTTCGGTTGATGCCGATCAGGTGCTGGCCTACGACATTGCCCACGGAGCTGCGGCGATCGAGACCGCCCGGTCGATGATCGACTACGGCAACAAGGGTGAGCTCGAGGGCCAGCTCACCTGTGTGTTCATTGCCGATGCCATCGCCGACCTGGCAGCGAAGGTGTGGGGCCGCGAGAGCCAATGGGCCTGCGCCCCCGATGCACTCGACGGCTGCCGGGAGTTCGTCGCCACCTGGCGTGACCCGAGCCTGCTCGCGAGCCTCGCTGGGTCAGACGGACCGCGCCACCTCGACGATGAGTTCGAGCTCGTCCAGGACACCTTCCGCCGATTCGCTGAGGAGCAGATCGCACCGGTCGCCGAACACATCCACCGCGAGAACGACGACATTCCCGAGGACTTGATCCAAGGCTTGGCCGAGATGGGCGTCTTCGGTCTGTCGATCCCCGAGGAGTACGGCGGCTTTGCCACCGGCGGCGAGTCTGATTACTACGGCATGGTCATCGCAACCGAGGAGCTCAGCCGAGGCTCACTCGGCGCCGGCGGATCGCTGATCACCCGGCCTGAGATTCTCGCTCGGGCGTTGGAAGCCGGTGGCACTGAAGAGCAGAAGCAGACCTGGCTCCCCAAGCTCGCAATGGGCGAGATCATGAACGCAGTGGCGGTCACCGAGCCCGACTTCGGATCAGACGTTGCCGGTGTAAAAGTCACCGCTACCAAGACCGACGACGGTTCCGGCTGGCTCATCAACGGCGTGAAGACCTGGTGCACGTTTGCGGCCCGAGCCGATGTCCTCATGACGCTCGTCCGCACCGAAGCTGATCGCTCGCTTGGTCACCGGGGTTTGTCGATTCTGATCGTGCCGAAGGAGCGCGGCGACGGACACGGGTTCACCGAAGAGCAAGAACCTCACGCCGGCGGCACCACCGGCAAACTCGAGGCTCGACCGATCGACACGATCGGCTACCGGGGCATGCACTCTTATGAGATCGCGTTCGAGAACTTCTTTGTTCCGGCCGAGAACCTGATCGGGCTCGAGGACGGCCAGGGTCGGGGCTTCTATTACCAGATGGCCGGTTTCGAGAATGGGCGACTGCAAACCGCAGCCCGCGCCGTTGGCGTCATGCAGGCTGCCTACGAAGCGGCAAAGGAATATGCGGAGAATCGCGTCGTGTTCGGCACCCCAATCGCCGAGTATCAGCTCACGCAGGCCAAGCTCACACGTATGGCTGCCATCATCCAGGCGTCACGCCAGTTCTCCTATTCGGTGGGCACGATGATGGCCAAGGGCGAAGGCAAGATGGAAGCGACCCTGATCAAGGCCTACGTATGCAAGGCCGCCGAGTGGGTCACCCGTGAAGCGCTGCAGATCCACGGCGGCATGGGCTACGCCGAGGAGTACCCCGTGAGCCGCTACTTCGTTGACGCTCGCGTGCTCAGCATCTTCGAAGGTGCAGACGAGACCCTCTGCCTCAAGGTGATCGCCCGAAGCCTCGTCAACGACGCAAAGTAATCGGTTCTGGAGGCCTACGCCGTCTGAAACGCCGGTAGGGGACTCCAGAACGGGATTGCTTTAGGCGGAGAGGGCGCTGAGCGCGTCGAGGGTGCGCTGCCAGGCGGTGGCGGCATGGTCGGCGTCATACGCATCAGGGTTGGTGTCGTTGAAGAAAGCGTGCTCGCCGCCTTCGTAGACGTGGAAGGTGGCGTCCTTGCCGAGGCCTGACAGCGTGGCGTCCAATTCCGCTGCGGCTTCCGGACCAAAGAAGCCGTCGTTCTCGGCAATGTGGGCCACGATCGTGCCCTCGACTGCTGACCAATCGGGTTGGGCGTTCTCCCACGGAATCACGCCGTACCAGGGCACCGCAACGGCGACGGCATCTGGTCGCTGGGCGGCAACAGTGAGGGTGAGGCCACCTCCCATACAGAATCCGGTGACACCGATCTTGTCCGCACCTGACTTCTCGCGAACAAGCTCGATCGCACCAGACAGGTCCTTGGCCGCCTGACCCAGGTTGAGGGCCATCATCTCCTTGCCCGCCTCGTCTGGCTCCTCGACGACCGTGCCGTGATAGAGGTCGGGAGCAAGAGCGATGAACCCCGCGGCGGCGAATCGATCGGTCACGTCCTTGATGTGGTCATTGAGACCCCACCACTCTTGAATCACGACAAGCCCAGGGCCTGACCCACTCTCGGGTGTGGCCAAGTAGCCACTTGCGGTTCCACCATTGCTTGCAAACTCGACCATGTCTCCCATGAGGCGGACCTTAGCCTCGAGGGCCCGGAGCGGGCGAGTGGGCCGAGCACGGTGCCTTGGTTGTCGTCAGCCCCGAGTGGTGATCGGCCGACGGCCACGCTTGGGCACCCGTCGGAGCGTGAGCCACACCATCGCTGCCATCACGATCGCCCCGCCGATCACGGTGGTTGCGCTTGCCTGTTCGTCAACGAAGAGCCAGACCCAGATTGGGGCGAGCACGATCTCGCTCATGATGAGGAGTGCCGACTCGGGAGCCGGTACGACGCGTTGAGCCATGTTGAACGCAGCAAGCGGGGCCGCCAACAGGACACTCCCGGCAAACGTGCCGATTGCGGCGTCTCGGATACTTGCGGTGAAGCCGCCCTGGGCTACCACAGCCACGGTCCCGGCGACGAGCAACGATCCACCGGCAACAACCAACGGAACCATTGCGTCGATGCGCTCAGCCGACCGGATCAACGTTGTGTACAGCCCGAACCCGACGGGTATCAAGATCGCCAAGAGGCCGTATGGAGACAGATCACTCGTGATCGTTCCACTCACCATGACACTCACGCCCACAAGTGCAATCAGCGTTGCGACGACAACGGTGAACGATGGCCGTTCCCGCAAAATCAGCCAGCTGAAGTAGGCCGCGGTAACGGGCGCAAGGGTCTGGAGGAGCAGCACAAACGCCACCGATGCAAACGAGAGCGACACGATGAACAACGTGTTCATGGCTCCAGCGATCAGGCCAGCTACGACGTGGGTTCGACCGACCCGAGCGAAAAGATCGCTGGCCCGGCCTCGGTATCGAATGGCGAGCACGACAACAGCCACCGCACCCATACCGAGGCCGCGGAAGAAGAGATACTCCCACGAACCGATATCGACAGACCGAAAGGCCAAACCGCCAAAGCTGAAACCAACGCCAGTCGCCAGAATGATCAGGGCACCTTGGAGGTGAGAAATCGAGGGAAGCTCACGTTCGACGACGAGCCCGGTGGCGGTCATCACGGCACGCTAAACCTCACCCAGTCGTCCGGCCATCAGATTTCCACTCGGTGGGTGCGGCCCGGCTCAGCGCTACCTGATGCACGCTTGCCTGCGGTGGCACACGGCCTAAGGTCGGCACGCATGGCAA
>CALJSB010000057.1 GCA_937976305.1 uncultured Acidimicrobiales bacterium | reverse complement strand
CAATCGCAACGAGATGGGCTCGGCCTTTCACATGGTGAACCGGGGGAAGCAGTCCGTCGCCCTCAACACCAAGGACCCTCGGGGCGCAGATCTGTTGCTACGGCTGATCGACACCGCCGATGTGTTCGTGCAGAACTTCCGCCCCGGCGCCATCGACCGTATGGGTGCTGGCTATGAGGTGACCAAAGAGCGGCGGCCCGACTTGATCTACGTGTCAGTTAGCGGTTTCGGACCATCTGGCCCGCACGCAGGCCAGATGGTGTACGACTTCGTGATTCAGGGCATCACGGGTTTGGCCGGGCTCGAGGGCATGGGGCTCGATGTTCCCGAGGGCGAGTTTCGGCCCCGGCTCACGCGAGGTCTCACGATCGACAAGGCGACGGCGCTCACCGTGGCGCAAGCGACCACTGCGGCGCTGTTCCATCGGGAGCGAACAGGGGAGGGGCAACACGTTGAGGTGAACATGCTCGAGGCGGGGCTGCAGTTTGTGTGGCCTGATGGGATGTGGAACGACACGTTGCTCGGCGAGGGTGTGCAGCACAGTCCGCACATCGCCATGAACTACGACGTTCGGCCGACCAAGGACGGCTACATCACCGTCAACCTCGCGACGCACTCGACATGGCCCAAGCTCGCCAGCGCCATCGACCCGACGATGATGGACGATCCGAGGTTCGAAAGCTACGAGAGCCGTCTCGAGAATGCCGTCGAGCTTGCTGCCCGCGTCGATTCGGTGTTGACCACGATGACTCGCGACGAGGCGCTCGAGCGATTGCGAGCGGCCGACGTGCCGTCTGGCCCCGTGTTGCCGCTCAACGAGGTGCATACCGAGCCGCAGGTGGTCCACAACGATGCGATTGTCGAACGGACGTCGGCCACGATTGGCGAGCTGCGGGAGCCTCGGCCAGCGGTCCGCTTCGGTGGCACCCAGCCTGAGCCCGGTGGTGATTGCCCGACGTTGGGCCAAGACACCGCGTCGGTCCTCGGCGCGCTTGGTGTTTCCGCTGATGAGTTGGCGACGCTCCGAACCGACGGGGTGGTTCCGTAGTCGCGGTTTCCAGCCGCCAGATTTTGGTCGGATCGTTTGCGGACCCGTGGATCTTTGTTACGGTCCGAAGCGGTCGAGGGAATGTACGGGCGGAATTTCGGAGGTTCGTGCGAGCGCACTGCTCGTGCGATGACACGTGAATCAAGCGGGCAGAGAAGTACATAATCAGCGTGTGCTTGGCGAAGCTTCGTTGGGCGTCGTCAGCAATGGCTCGACCAACGGCAGTTCGGTCGTTGCCCCGCAGATTGTCGATCTTCAAGTGTTGTCGGACAGCGGCAACCCGCTCATCGAACGTCTCGAAGAACACGTGATTGTCGACCTTCGGCAAGAGCCTGCCGTGCTCCTCTATGGCGATGCATCGGTCGAACTCGATCCCTCGCTGCCGTCGCGTCAGGAACGTTTGGCGGTGCGAGCCCTCGATCTGGCGATTGCCGTACCAGCGGCAATCGTGTTGTTCCCCGTCGTCGTGGCGTTGGCCGCTGTCGTTGGCCTCACGTCGAAGGGCCCGGTGTTCTACAAGTCGAACCGCCAGACACGGGGCGGCAAGTGGTTCGAGATGCTCAAGTTCCGCACGATGGTGGCTGATGCCGATCTCGTGCTTGAGCAGTACTTCTCCGACAATCCCGATGCCAAGGAGCGCTTCGAGCGCCACAACAAGTTCAAGGTTGACCCTCGGGTGACCAAGATCGGTCGGGTGCTGCGCAAGTTCAGCCTCGACGAGTTGCCCCAGCTGCTCAACGTGATTCGGGGCGACATGAGCGTGGTTGGTCCGCGGCCCCAGCTCGACTTCGAGGTGGAGCGCTTCGGCTCGGCCCGCCCGACCGTGCAGCGGGTGAAGGGCGGCATGACCGGCCTCTGGCAGGTCAGTGGTCGAAGCCACCTGACCTTTGAAGAGCGCTTGGCGCTCGAGGTTGAATACGCAACGAGTCGCTCGTTGAAGGGCGACATGGCGATCATCGCCAAGACTGCCGGCCAAATGGTCGCCGGCAGCCCCGGCGCCTACTGATCCTCGTTCTCCTCGAACCTGGAGGCGTGTACCGGCTGAAGGGCCGGTGGGGCACTCCAGAATGCGGCTCCTTCTCGAACTGGAGGCGTGTACCGGCTGAAAGGCCGGTGGGGCACTCCAGAACCGGGGTGTTTCGTGGTGCAGAGCTGGGCTGCTGTTGGCACTGCGTGACTACCTGGTCACTTTCTGACACCCCAATTTCAGTGGTTCGCGAAACTAAGTTACCCGTGCGTTGTCTAGACATATGTGACCAACGAGATGGGCCCTAATACCGGCCGGCAGGCAAACCGTGCGCTCTGGTGCATGGCGGGTTTCGTGGCTGCGTTGATGGTGTTGTTTCTGGTGATGGCGGTCTCCCCTGCGTCAGCACAAACAGCCGAGTCAGCACAGTCTGAAGAAGCACAGGGCCCATCGAGCGCAGACGCCAACGATGTCGTCAGCGCCGGTTCAGCAAGCAGCAACGACGCTGCGGAAATCGGCACGGGGATGGTGTCGGAAATTGGTTCTTCGTCAGGCGCTGCGGCAACTGACGAAGGGGCGGCGGACACAGCGACCGGCCTGGCCATGATTCTCATGGTCGGTGCCGGCGCCGTTGTCATCCACGAAACTCTCATTGGCTGACCGCAAAGCGGCAGCCACACGAATCCTCCGGCGGCGGCCGGTGGCAACAAATGGCGGCACAGGGCGGCGGCAAACCCCCAAAGGCGGCCACGAGTGAGGCGGCGGGCCCGGCTGAAAAGCCGGGCCACTCACCGTTTTGGACCTCACCTCACCGGGCCTCTCCCCGAACTTTCGTGCATCACACCTGCCCGAGAGGGCCCTACGCACGCAACTTCAGGACTCCTACGAACTTGCGTGCATCACACCCGCCCGGGACGGCGGGCTGCACGCATCTTCAGGGCGTTTGCGAACTTGCGTGCATCACAGCGGCCGGAGATGGTCGGCCGCACGCAACGTCCGGACCTCGACGTGCGGAGGGCAAGCTTGCGATTTCTACCTGGCCCTTATTCGTGATGGTGCGGGACGAGGGCCTTCTGATAGATGAAGTCTCGGATGAGCTTGGCGACTAGTGCTGGCTGCTCTTCGTGCACGAGGAGGCGAGCCTTCGGAACGAGCTCGAACTGGGTCGGCCCGGCGAACTGGCTGAGCATCGCTTTCGCTTGCTCGGGTGGAAAGAACCCGTCGCCCTCCCCAGAAATCAAGAGGGTCGGGCACGAGATAGCGGCGTGGGCTTCTTCGAGGTCATCAACGAGTTGATGGGTGTAGCTGTGGAGTATCTCGACTTGCCGCTCGAGCGCTGCAGGTTCGGCGAGCACGGGGGCGAGCAACTCGGTGCGGAAGCTGCCTTCGATGAGGTCGCGATCCCAGAAGCAACCGCCGAGCATGCGTTTGTTGCGGGCCACCGCTGGAGAGCCCAGCATCTTGCGGGTGACGGCGACCGAACCGGGGAGCTTCGTGAGCATTTGCAGCTGGTCGATGAGCTTGGGGTGGTGGCCGGGGATCTCGGTGCCGATCAGGATTAGTCCTGCGACGTTGAGGTCTCCTTGGCCCAACAGCTGGGCGGCCACTTGGCGGGCAATCAGGCCACCTGAGTCGTTGCCGACCAACACGACATTGTCTAGTTCGAGCTTCCGGATAGCCCGGACCATCACGTCGATGGCACTGCGAAGCGAGACGGGCTCATTCGGTGGGGTGACTGTCTCGCCGCAACCAGGTAGGTCGAAGGCGTAACACGTTGCTTCGCCGAGCCCAGCAACCACGTCTCGCCAGGTGGCCCCGTGAAGAGGCCAACCGTGGATGAAGACCACGTTCGGGCCAGAGCCCGTGCGGCGGTAGGCCAAGCGGTGAGGACCGACATCGACGAAGTGCGTCTTGTTGCTCGTGTTGTTTGAAGACGTGCTGTTTGAAGACATAGCTCAATCGAACAACAGCCGCCGCTCGCTGCCCATTACCTGATGGGGTAGGTGAGCGGGTTGGTTGGCCGTTCTACGCTCACGAGATGGCTGAATCTGACGGTGTCTTCCGTGCCCTGCTTCGTTCGTGGCGCCACCAGCGGGGGATGAGTCAGCTCGATCTCGGGATCACTGCTGAGGTGTCGGCTCGACACATCAGCTTCTTGGAGACGGGTCGGTCGAAGCCGAGTGTCGAGATGGTGCTGCTCCTTGCGGAGGTGCTTGATGTGCCGTTGCGTGACCGCAACGAGATGTTGCGGGCGGCGGGGTTTGCTGCCTACTACGACGAACTCGATGTGAGTGAGCTATTGAACGGGCCAATCGGTTTGGCAGTCGATTCGATCCTCGAGCACAACGAGCCGTTTCCGCTGATGGTGTTTGATCGCAGCTACGACGTGATCAAGGCGAACCGATCGGCCACGCAGTTGTTTGGCCTGGTGGGCTTGGATCTTTCGGGTGGGGCAAACCTGTTGCGGCTGGCGTTTGATCCGGCGTTGCGCGAGTTCATCGACGAATGGGAGGCCTTGGCCGGCACGTTGTTGCGGCGAGCGCAGCGCGAGGCGATGCACCGCCCCAACGATGAGAAGCTTGCCGATCTGGTGGCTGAGTTGATTGCGGCGCCCGACGTGCCAGATGACTGGCGTCAGCCCGATCTCACGGAGGCGAGCGGACCCGTGGTGCCGCTGCGGTTCCGACTCGGCGACGTTCGTTTGGCGTTGCTGGGGATGGTCACGAGCTTCAGCGCACCCAGCAACGTGACCCTCGATGAGCTCCAGATCGAAAGCTGGATCCCGATGGACGAACAAACGAGAGAGTGGTTCGAGGAGCTTGGCACGAGCAGTGCTCAGCCAGCGACACCGTAGGTATTGGGCAAGTTTGGCGAGGTAATGGCAACGCTTCGTTCTCTATCCACCTCAGAGCTCTGGAGTTGAGAGCGGGCTGGTCGATCGCAGATAACGACCAAAGCGACGTGTTCGTCAACGCGACGTGGAACGATGGGTTGACGAGACCCAGATCTCACAAAGGCCGCATCGAAACCAATGACTCCAGAAACACCCGACGACGAACTCGGGGACAGGCCGTCCTCAGTGCCAGCGGCGTCATCCCAATTGGTGCACTGCGCAGATGGCTTGCTCGTGTCGTTCGCTGAGCCGCTCGGCCAAGACGGACTGACCGTCGGTGGACATCGGCCGATCACTCCACCCCCAACCCCCGCTACAGAAGCTTCGATGCCGGACGGGCGAACGTGGAGACGCCTCTGGGTCCAGAAAGATCATCTCGTTGCAGAGTTCGTCGGAGCTGGTTTCGCCGAGATTTCGCAAGGCTCGATCCATTTCGACTCCGCGCTCGATCCCGAAGTACTTCGACACCTGGTGCTCGACCATCTCGTGCCGTTGGAGCTCACGCGACGAGGCCACCTCGTTCTTCACGCGGCAGTCGCATCGACCCCGGGTAGCACGAAAGCACGAGGCGGCGTCGCACTTGCCGGGCCGTCCGGGGCGGGCAAGTCGACCCTGACGGCGTTCTTGGGCTCACAGGGTTGGAACGTTGGGGGCGACGACGGGATAACCGTGACCCATGAGGAGACTTTGCGAGCGCAACCGACCTACTCGTCGGTTCGTCTCACGCCAGAGGGCGCCGCATTGCTCGAGATCCCGCCCGAGAACAGCACGGAGATCGCGGGCAAGAAGCGTCTCACCAACCTCACAAGTTGGGAGTCGCCGGCGTTCCACGATTTGAACTTGGTCGCGTTCATCGAACCGACCACTGAGACAAGCGAGGCAAGCTTCACGGCGCTCTCGCCAGTGCAAGCTCATGCCCACTTGTTCGGTTGCTGCTTTCACTTGTCGTTCGCCGATGCTGCCGAGCTCGAACGCATCAACGACGCGTTGGGCGACCTTGCGCGGAACTGTTCGGTTGGCGTGTTGTCGGTTCCGCGCGGTCTCGACGGCCTCGCCTCTGCGGAACAGGCCCTCCTGGCCGAACTCTCCTGATGGCTCAGAGCCGGGCGAGTTCTACGGAGTCGATGAACCCATCTGCACGTTGAACAAGTCGAAGTATCGGCCTCGCTTCGCCATCAACTCCTCATGTGATCCATCCTCAGCGATCACACCGTCGCTCAGCACGATGATGCGATCGGTGCGACGAATCGACGAGAACCGATGCGAAACAACGAAGGTGAGTCGATCCGGGCGCTCGAGTCGTAGTGAATCAATCAGCTTGGCTTCGGCCTCTGCATCGAGAAAGGCCGTCGGTTCGTCGAGGAGCAACACTGGTGAGTCTCGGTACAAGGCTCGAGCGATCGCTACTCGCTGCCATTGACCGATCGACAGCTCCGAGCCACCTTCGAAGAAGCGGCTGAGCACCGTGTCGTATCCGAAGGGCATTCGTTCGATGACGTCGTGAAGTCCCACCTTCGAGGCGAGGTCGCGGACGTCGCCGGCGTCGTGGCTCTCTGCTTCACCTAGCGCCCCGATGGTGATGTTCTCCTTGGCGGAGAGTTCGTAGTGCCCGAACTCCTGGAATGTTGCCGAGATGGATGGCCAGCGAGCGCTCAACGGTTCAAGCCCCAAGTCTCGGTCATCCCAGCGCATCGTGCCGGCGTCGGGTTCGTAGAGACCGGCGATGAGATGCATGAGGGTGGTTTTTCCGGCGCCGTTCATGCCCACCACTGCAACGAGTTCACCAGGGCGGAAGGAAGCCGTGATGCCTCGCAACACCGGGGCTTCAGAGGCGGGGTAGCTGAACCAGATGTCTTCGAGGGCGAGTGCCTGGTGAAGGGGCACCGGCTCCGAGTGATCGAGCGTCTCGAGGGGAAGAGCGAGAAGGTCTGTGTGGTCCCTCAGAAACAGCGACGCCTGACGCAACGAGCCCGAC
>CALJSB010000056.1 GCA_937976305.1 uncultured Acidimicrobiales bacterium | reverse complement strand
ACCATGGCAGCCACGGGCACGCTTGCTCCGAGCTCATCGGCACCTCGCAGCGCGATGCCGAGATCTTTGCGCATGTGATCGACGGCGAAACCGAAGTCGAACTCGCCCTTGGCCATTGTCGAGCCCCGGTTGGCCATCTGCCACGAGCCGGCGGCACCCTTTGAGATCACCTCGACGACTTGATCAATGTCGAGGCCAGCCTTCATTCCCAGGTGGATCCCCTCCGACAGGCCTTGAAGGAGACCAGCGATGCAGAGTTGGTTGACCATCTTGGTGGTCTGCCCGGCTCCTGATTCGCCGAGCCGGGTGACGCCAACCGCGTAGGTGCCGACAATCGCGGCCGCGGTTTCAAACGGTGCGGCATCGCCGCCACACATGATCGTGAGCTTGCCGTTGATGGCACCGGCCTCGCCGCCCGAAACCGGAGCATCCACAAACCCAACACCCTTCTCACTACACAGCGCGTGCATTTCACGAGCGAGAGCGGCAGAGGTAGTGGTGTGATCGATGATGACGGCGCCTGCGGTGAGACCGTCGAGCACACCGCCGCGGCCACCAACCACTTCGCGGACGCTGTTGCCGTCGCCGATGATCAAAACCACGAGCTCAGCACCTTCAGCGGCGCCCGCAGGGCTGTTGGCACGACTCCCACCGTGTTCTTCAACCCAGGCGTCAGCCTTGGCCACCGTGCGGTTGTAGACGGTGACGTCGTGTCCAGCAGCTGCGAGGTGCCCGGCCATGGGATAGCCCATGACGCCGAGCCCGATGAATCCGATTTTGGCCATGCCGCAAGGCTAGGGAGGACGCTCGAAAGGTGCGAGACTTCGGAGGTGCAATCCTCCGATCGGTCAGACGCCATCAAGCCCTTCTACGTGATGGAAGCGGTGCGAGCCGCACAAGAGCTCGAAGCTGCGGGCCACGAAATCTTGCATCTCGAAGTGGGCCAGCCGTCGACCAAGGCCCCGAAACTGGTTCGAGAAGCCGCCCACGCCGCACTCGACAACAACGTTCTCGGTTACACGATGCCCCACGGCATTCCCGAGCTTAGGGACGGCATCGCTGGCTGGTACGACATCCGCTACGGGCTGGATGTCGACCCCGGCCGCATCATTGTCACCCCCGGAGCGTCCGGCAGCTGTGCCGTTGCGTTCCTGAGTTTGTTCGATGTTGGCGATCGGGTCGGTGTGATCGAGGCGGGCTACCCGTGCTATCGAAACGACCTGGCGGTGCTGGGCATCGACGTCGTGAGCATTCCTGTCGGACCAGAGACCAACTACAAACCAACGCCCGCAATTCTCGAAGCCCACGGTCGCCTCGATGGGCTGGTGGTCGCCAGCCCCTCGAACCCCACCGGCACGGTGTTGAACCAAGCCGAACTCACCGAGCTGTCCGATTGGGCTGAAGCTGCGGGAACGCACCTCATCGTCGACGAGATCTATCACGGCATCACCTACGACAAGCCGGCGCCGTCGGCTCTGGGGCTTGAGAACCCGAACGTGACGGTCTTCAACAGCTTCTCGAAGTACTGGTCGATGACGGGCTGGCGCCTGGGCTGGATCGTCGTTCCAACTGGGCTGTTTGATCCCTTCGAACGGGTGCTGGCCAACCTGCTCATTTCGGCCCCGACGCTGAGCCAGATCGGCGGGGTGGCAGCCCTCGAAGCAGTGGACGAATGCGAGGCCAACGTGGCTCGATACGCCGAGAACCGTGCCATCCTGCTCGAGGGGCTCCCGAAGGCCGGGATCGACCAGATCGCTCCGCCAGACGGCGCCTTCTACGTATGGGCCGACATCGGACACCTTCTCGGATCACACAACTGCGCCAATTCACAAGAGCTGTGCCGGCGTTGGCTGGAAGACATCGGCGTTGCTGCGACCCCGGGTATCGACTTCGACTTGGCTCGTGGTGATCGGTTCGTCCGGTTCTCCTACGCCGGAGACGCGGGGCAGATCACCACCGCTGTTGAGCGGCTCACCTCGTGGTGCCAGCGCACCACATGAGCAGCGCCCAATGAGTAGGGCCTACGAGCCACCGAAGTTCCGGCGCATGCTCGGCCGCTCGCTCACCATCGGCTGCCCGGCATGTGGCCAGCGACGACTGTTTCGACGTTGGGTGATCATGACCGAGGACTGCCCGCGGTGTGGCTTGCACTTCGAACGAATCGAAGGGCATTGGATCGGAGCGATCGGTATCAACACCATCGTCAGCTTTGGCGTGCTGTTGATCACCATGATCGTTGGCCTCATCGCCAGTGCTCCCGACATTCAAGTGGTGCCGCTGACCCTGCTGTGTGTGTCTGTTGCCGCCCTCTTCCCAATTCTGTTCTACCCGTTCAGCAAAACGGTGTGGACCGCCATCGACATCGGGATGCGTCCGCTCGAACCGCACGAGGTCGATTGGACCAAGCTTGAAACAACGGCGACCCAGGAAGAACCAGAAGCCCCGCTCGGTTGACTAACGTCGGCGCACCACACGAAACAGTGCGCCACCAGACACAAGGATGTTCATGGCCCCCGATACCGCCCCAGAAGAATTCGACCTCATCATCATCGGGTCGGGCTCAGGCAACTCGATTCCCGAGTATCTCAGCGACTGGAACATCGCCCTTGTCGAACGAGGCACCTTCGGCGGCACCTGTCTGAACGTTGGCTGTATCCCGTCCAAGATGTTCGTGCTTCCTGCCGATCACGCGCTCGAGGCCCAGCACGGAGCGAAGCTCGGCATCGAAACCTCGTTTGAGGGCGCCGACTGGCGAGCGATCCGCGATCGTGTCTTTGGCCGCATCGACCCGATCGCAGCTGGGGGCAAGGAGTACCGGGCCACCGGCACGCCGAACGTCACGCTGATCAGCGGCACGGCACGATTCGTTGGCGACAAGACCTTCGACGTCGATGGTCGACAGATCGCCGCCCCAAAGGTGCTGCTCGCTGCGGGTGCTCGCCCAGTGATTCCGCCAATCCCCGGGCTTGCCGACGTTGGCTTCCACACCTCAGACACCGTGATGCGGCTCGACGAGTTGCCACCACGGCTCGGCATCATCGGCGGCGGCTTCATCGCGGTCGAGATGGGCCACGTGTTCTCAGGCCTCGGTTCCGATGTCACCCTGTTCAACCGCTCAGGTGTGCTCTTGCGAGCCCAAGATCACGAGGTCTCAGAGCGTTTCACCGACGTCTTCGGCAGCCGGGTTGATCTGCGCCTGGATCAGGTGCCAGACAGCGTCGAGCGGCGAGGCGACGTGATCGTCATGCACGTCGGCAATGACGAGATCGAGGTCGATGAACTCCTGGTGGCCACCGGCCGCCAGCCAAATTCTGACCTCGTCGACGTCGAAAGCGGTGGCATCCCTACGAGCGCCGACGGAACTGTTGATGTTGACCTCACGATGGCTACACCGGTTGACGGAGTGTGGGCAGTCGGCGACATCAGCAACAGCTATCAACTCAAGCATTTGGCCAACGCCGAAGCCAAGGTTGCATTCTGGAACATGGCGCACCCCGATGATCAGCGCGAAGTGAGCTACCGAGCAGTGCCAAGCGCAGTCTTCAGCAACCCGCAGGTTGCGACCGTAGGCATGACCGAGACGCAGGCGAAAGAAAGCGGGCAACCGTTCCGCATCGGACGGCGTGACTACGGGGGCACCGCCTATGGATGGGCCCTCGAAGACGACACGTCGTTTGCCAAGGTGATCGTTCACGCCGAGACAGAGCTGATCTTGGGCGCTCACATCATCGGACCACAGGCGGCAACGCTGATCCAGCCGCTGATTCAGGCCATGGAGCTGGGCCAAAGCGCGAGAACGATCTCTGAGGACGTCTTCTACATTCACCCCGCCCTCAGCGAAGTCGTTGAAAACGCCCTACTGGAAGCGCTCGACTAGCCGATAGGCAAAGGGCGTCACTGCCTGATGTTTGTGGGCCCGACGGCCCATCAATGAACGACGACCGCTGACTACTCTCAGTTGGTGGCCAATATCGACCGTGGCCTGTGGAGGACCCGTGCCAACTGACGCAGAACAAATCGCCGACATCTTGCGGTTCAACCCTGGCGCCTGTGTGGTCGTCGAAGACGGGATCATCAAGGGTGCCAACGCAGAGGCGATCGACGTCAGCCGCATCCCACGCAATCGACTCGTCGGCGCTCCGTTGTCTGACTTCGTGGTCGATGACGCAAAGACCGAGATCGAGTCGCTTCTCAATCATGAGGGCGAGGGTCTCAAGGTGAGCCACGTTCGCATGGCGGCCGGCCTCAAGCCGATCGAACTCGTCTCTCGCCGGCTCAGCCCAAGACTGCAAGTGGTGGCCCTGCGTCACATGGACCTGGAGCATCGCATGTCGGCGCTTGCTGGCGGCCATCTCACACACGACAAGGCAACGGGCATGCCCGATCGTTTCCATGTTCTCGAGAACCTCTACGACCGCTTGACCCTCACTCCAGGTCAGCCACTGGCCCTGATCGCCATCTGGATCGACGACCTCGACAGCCTGCGCTCAGAGCGCGGTGACCGAGTGGCCCAGAAGATCACTCGGCAGGTCGGCGAACGCATCCAAGCACGACTGCGCGGCCCCGATCTCGTCGGCCGCCTCGACCAAGCGGCATTTCTTGCCCTACTCACCTCAGATTCCGATCTCGAGCAGCTGAAGGAGATCGCCGATCGCTTGCGCAACGAGGTGTCGTTTCCCGTTGAGGTCGATGGCGTACTCGTCTCCTTCACCGCCAGCGTGATGGTGGCGTCGATTGGGGTCAAGCGACCCTCACTCGAGCGAGTCCTGTCCCGACTGGAAGCCGTCGGCCGCAAAGCCGCAGCCAGCGGCGGAAACCGGACCGAGCTCTTCACCATGTAGCTCGCCGCTTGGCGTGTAGCTCGGCTTCGCAAGCAACCTCGCCCTAATGTCGGGGCATGTCTTCACCGAGTTCCAACTACAGCAAGGGTCTTCACGAGGTCGCCGATGGCGTTTTTGCGTACCTGCAACCTGATGGTGGTTGGGGTTGGAGTAATGCCGGCTTGGCGGCCAGCAACGGCACGTCGCTCCTGATCGACACGCTGTTCGACCTGAAGCTCACCCAAGAGATGCTCGGTGCCATGGCGCAGGTCACGGCCTCCAACCCGATTGGCACCCTCGTCAACACCCACGCCAACGGCGATCACTGCTACGGAAACTCACTGGTGAGCAACGCCGAGGTGGTCGCATCAGAAGCCTCGGCTCATGAGATGGATGAACTGCCACCGTCTGGCCTCGCCGCCATGATGAAGGCCGACTTCGGTGAGGTGACCAACCAGTATTTGCAGGAGTCGTTCGGACCCTTCAGCTTCGACAACATCGATCCACCGACGGTCGACCGCACGTTCTCGGGCGAACTGCGCCTCGACGTTGGTGACAACGCCATCGATCTCATCGAGGTCGGGCCGGCCCACACCGCCGGCGATGTGCTCGTGCATCTCCCCGAGCAGGGCGTCGTATTCACCGGAGACATTCTGTTCATCAACGGCACGCCGATCGTCTGGAACGGCCCGGTGTCGAACTGGACGGCAGCCTGTGACCGCATCATCGATATGGACTGTTCGGTGATCGTGCCCGGACACGGTCCACTGACCGATGCCGCCGGAGTGCGGGCCGTCGGTGGCTACCTCGAATTCGTCTTGGCCGAGTCCAAAATCCGACATGCTGCTGGCATGACGGCGACTGAAGCAGCCCGAGACATCGACCTTGGCTCGTACACCGACTGGATCGACTGGGAACGCATCGTGATCAACGTCGATTCGGCCTACAGCGAGATCGACCCCAACCACGAGTCACCGGGCGTCATCGGTCTCTTTACCCAGATGGCCGAGATGAAGCTCGGACACCGTTGACCAGCACCAGCTCGCTTCAAATCGGCTTCATTGGCTGTGGTCTGATTGCGCGCTCGCACGCCCGAGGCCTGGCCAAGGTGGCCACTGCGACCATTGGGCCGGTCTTTGATGTCGACCCTGAGCGAGCCAGCGCGTTTGCAGCCGAAACCGGTGGCCGCGCTGTGAGCGATGTGGCGGCCGTGGTCGACGCATCTGACGCTGTGTATGTCTGCACCTGGACCGCAGCCCACCTCCCGATGGTCGAGCTGGTCGTGGGGGAGGGGCGAGCGGTGTTCTGCGAGAAGCCGTTGGCAACGGATTTGGTGACGGCGACCCAGCTGCATGACCTTGTGACGGTTGCCGGAGTGACCAATCAGGTCGGGCTCGTCCTCCGACATTCGCCGGCGTTCCGCCACCTGCACGCCTCGCTCCAGAACCACGAGTTGATGAACATCGTTTTTCGAGACGATCAGTACATCCCGATCCAGGGCATGTACGGATCGACCTGGCGGGCTGACCCCGACTTGGCTGGCGCCGGCACGTTACTCGAACACTCGATTCATGATCTCGATCTGCTCGAGTGGATGATGGGGCCAATCACCTCGGTGAGCGCCCAGATCAGAAATGTTCATGGGATCGAGGGAATCGACGATTCGGCCACCGTGACGCTCGTGAACGAGTCGGGAGCGCAGGCCGTGCTCACGTCGGTGTGGCACGACGTGCTGTCTCGGCCGAGCCAACGCCGGGTCGAGGCGTTTTGTCGCGATCAGTTCGTGTCATTGGAAGGCGACTGGCACGGCCCGGTGATCACCGAAACCAGCGACGAATCGTCATCCATCGAAGGCGCAGCTCTGGTGACAGCCGCCAACGAGACAGACGGCCTCGACACAAACCCCGACGCCGCATTCGTTCAGGCCGTATTGGATGACGAACCGGCCTATCCCGACACCGGAATTGCCCTCAGGGCTCATGTGCTCGCTGACGCTGCCTACCGGTCAGCTGCTGACGGTGGCCACTCCGTCGATGTTTGACCCAGGCGTGGCCGCCTGAGGGTCAGGCGTCGACGAGCGGAGCGAGCTCGTCGAGCTTTCTGAGCACCTCGTCACGATCGCCTTGGGGCAGCATGAAGATCGCCCGCTGTACACCTTCGTTGGCCAGCTCTTCGAGCTTGGCCGCATCGGTGGGGGCGCCGAACAGTCCGATGTGGACCGTCGCCGGATCACGTCCGATGTCGTCGCACGCCTTCTTGACCGCCTCGAGTCCCTGGCTGATGCCGTGGCGGCCGCCGATCGGCATCCATCCGTCACAGAACTCAGCGATGTGCGCAGCCGTCTTTGGGCCAGCGGCGCCGCCCATGATCACCGGTGGGTGTGGAGACTGGGTCGGCTTCGGCCATGACCAGCTCGAAGAGAACTTGACGTGGGTTCCGCTGAACTCGGCTTCGTCGTTGGTCCACAGCTCCTTCATGGCCAGAATCGACTCCCGCAACACCTCACGACGTTCGCCGTAGGCAACACCATGGTGGTTGAGCTCTTCCTTGTTCCAGCCGTACCCCACGCCAAAGATGAACCGTCCGTTCGAAATCGAGTCGACCGATGCGACGTTCTTGGCGAGCCAGATCGGGTCTCGTTGGGCCACCAGGGTGATGCCGGTGCCGAGCAGGAGGCGATCGGTCGTGGCCGCCACTGCGCTGAGGGCAACGAACTGATCGTGGGTCCGCCAGTAGAAGTCGGGCAGCTCTGGAGCGCCCTCACGGCCGCCCCAGGGGGTGACGCGAGAGGTCGGAATATGGCTGTGTTCGGGAAACCACAACGACTCGAAGCCCCGGTCTTCGACCTCTCGACCCAGCTCTACGGGCTGAATCGTCGTGTCGGTTGGGAAGATCATCACACCTAGGTCCATGACCCAGGACGTTACATGACGGCTTCTCTAGACTCGATTTGAGCAGGAGGAGAGAGCCGGTTGGCGACCGAGACACAAAGCAAGATGGTCGGTCTTTTGTTGGGCCTCGTTCTTGCGGCGAGCGCCGGCGTTGCCTTTTGGCTCGCTACGGACCGCCCGAGCGATCAACCTTCTGGCCCTGACCGTTCCCCGGAGAATGCCACAGTCATGATTACTGACTGTCCTGCCGACATCGTTCTCGGCACCAGCCCACTCTGCAGCATCATCACCGCCAACGTGGTCGATGCCCTGTGGGAGATCGAAGGCTTCGGGTCAGGGCCTGTCGAGAAGACTGACACGGAGTGGCAAATGTTCATCAACCCCACCAACCCAGACGTGATCGGCATGGACTTCACCCTCATCGTCACCGCAACAGGTCGAGATGGTGCCGTCGTTCGCGCTGCTCATAGCTTCAGCGTCATCGAATAGCGTTCGTGCACCGTGGTCAATCAGGCCGCGATCGCTCGGGCGACGTGCGGATTGCTTCCGAGCGCCACCTCGAGCGTGGTGGTGAGTTCGTGAGCCAGAACATCCCACATGCGGTCGATCAGCTCGGCCGTCATCATCAGCTCAACGCCCACGCCGAGCGAGGATTGGCGTCGCACCGAGTCGGCGAGGGTCCGGATGCCGATCAACGTTGCAGCCACGCCGAGATCGAGTGGTGCTGCCCCTGCGGCTCTGGCCGCTCGCACCCGGGCCTCGGTGTCTTGAATCAAGGACTGAACAATGAGATCGACCACCGCCTCGTAGTCGGCTCGGTCGCCTCGCGGGTTCCTGAGGAGCAACGTTTGGGTTGCGCTTCTCCCTGCGAGCCGCGACAGCCGCCCGATCTGCGCTTGCACGCCCGCCACCCACGCGTCACGACGGCTCCGTCGCACCATCGGTGGAGGTTGGGTGCCCTGCGCTCGTGGGTCCTGCGTTCGTGGGTCCAGCGTTCGTGCGTCCTGCGTTCGTGGGTCTCGCGAAGGCGAGCTCTCGGGCGGTGATGGCTGGGGCCGGGGAACCTGGGTTTCGGCGTCGTAGAGCTTGCGCCGAGCAGGGTCCGAAAGCACATGCCAGGCCTGGTTGAGCTGAGCCATCTTCGAGCCAGCATCCGGGTCGGTCGATACGTCTGGATGCAGCGATCGAGCCTTCGATCTGTACGCGGTGCGGAGATCGTCGACCGAACAACCCGGCTGCACACCAAGTGCTTCGTAGAGGTTTGTTCGGACCACGTCGACCATTTTGCCCTATGCGAGGCGTGACGGGTCGGTGTTGGCGCCACACAGCACCACCCCGACCCGGCGTTGGCCAGCCGCAGGCTGCCATGCACCGCTTCGTAACACGGCAAACGGTACGGCTGCGGATGGTTCGACAACGATGCGATAGGTCGCCCACAACTCGTCGACCGCAGCGATGACGGACGCATCGTCGACCACCGCGCTCGTCGCCGATACGTCATCGAGCGCGGCCCAGGGGAGCGCGCCAATACTCGTTGCACCGAGTGCGTCAGCGGCGACGCCGGCCACGTCGATGTCGACTGGGTGTCCGGCGTGCACGGCCTGACGGTAGGCGTCAGTCGTTTCGGTCTCGCACGCCACGATCTCGACATGGGATCCGAACCAGCACGCTGCGCCTGCCGACAGTCCACCGCCCCCGCACGCAAGCAGCACGGCATCGAGTCCGTCGACCTGCCAGTCGAACTCCGCTGCGCACGTACCAGCACCAGCGAGCACGACCGGATCGTTGTAGGCATGAATTGAGGTGGCGCCTGACGTCTCCTGGAACGATGTTGCACGAGCAAGTGCTTCGGCATACACGGCCCCCTCCTGATGAACGGTCGCCCCATACGCCCGCAACCGGGCCACCTTGGCCGGGGCCGAGATGGTGGGAACAAAGATGTTGGCGTCGTGGCCAAAGCGCTGTGCAGCCCACGCCACCGCTGCGCCGTGGTTGCCTCCAGAGGCAGCAACAAGACCGGTCTCAGAGATCGGCTGGGTCGCCGCGAAATGGGTGGCTCCTCGACCCTTGAACGATCCTGAGACCTGCAGAAACTCGAGTTTGAAAAACACTTCGAGGTTCGCACCGAGCCCAAGGTCATGTGCGGGCAACACTGGTGTCGAGCGCACGTGACCGGAGATTGCGTGCTGGGCCTCGGTGATGTCACTCCGACCGGGAACACTCACATTTTGCTCCTCATCCTTCACTGCGGCACTGAGACTGACACACTTGTGGGGTGCTCCCGCTGATCTACCACATCTCGACCGAGGCCCAATGGGCTTCTGACCAGGCCACCGGAGCAGTCACCCCGGCTTCGCTGGCTGAGGAAGGCTTTGTGCACTGCTCGTTCGCCGAGCAGATTCCGGGCACCGTGGCCAAGCACTACCCAGACCACGATGACCTGATCGTGCTCGAAATCGACCCTGAGCTCCTCACGGGTGAGCTCGTGGTCGAAGACAGCTACGGATCTGGCCGTGAGTTCCCGCACGTGTACGCACCGATCGAGGCAAGTGCGGTTCGGCGCACGATCGGACTCACCCCCGGCACCGACGGCGGTGTTGTGCTTCCACTCGACTGAATGTTGGCTGTTGCCCCCGAGCCACCGCACGGCCCGTCGGTCTGGACGGGGCGAGAACTTGTCAACGACACCACGTGGCGGGTGCACTGGCCCGTCGATGCAATCAACGCAGCCGTCAACTACGTCCACGGTCGAGACCTCGACAAGCTGGCGACGACCCCGGTGGCTGAACTGCGAGGCACGTGTCCTCCCGAGCTTGTCGAGCTCGCAGCCGGACTGACCTCTGAGATCATCGGCGGTCGAGGTTTCGTGTTGCTGAGCGGTCTCCCCGTGCACGACCTCGATGAGCGAACGACAGCCGGTGTCTTTCTACTCTTGGGGGGTCTGATCGGCCTGCCGAGGTCGCAGAACGCAGACGGGCACTTGCTGGGGCACGTTCGCGATGTCGGCAAGTCGCTCGACGATCCAACGAGCCGGATCTACCAGACCAATCGGCGCCAGACGTTTCACACCGACTCAACTGACGTCGTGGGCCTGCTGTGCTTGCAGACAGCGGCCTCGGGTGGGCAGTCCTTGCTCGCGAGCGCCGGTGCCGTGTACCGCGAGTTTCATCGTCGTCGGCCTGATCTGGCCCCCGTGCTGTTCGACGTGGTTGCCACTGACCGGCGGGGTGAGCAGCCTCCTGGCATGTTGCCTTGGTTTGAGATTCCCGTGCTCTCGTGGTTCGACAACCACCTGACCGTTCTCTACCAGCGCCAATACATCGATTCGGCGGCTCGGTTCCCCGATGCGCCGGCGCTGAGGGCCGAGCAAGTCGAAGCCCTCGACCTGTTCGACGACATCGTGAACGAACCAGACATGCACCTCTCGATGGACCTCGAGGTGGGTGACATCCAGTTCGTGCACAACCACAGCCTGCTGCATGACCGAACCGGGTTCGTCGATCACGACGATCCCTCGCAGCGCCGTCACCTCCTTCGGCTCTGGCTGTCGGCTCCCGACGACCGCTCCCTTCCACCGGTGTTTTCCCAACGGTATGGGTCAGTCACGGTGGGGGAGCGTGGCGGGATCGTCGTTGCGGGAACCGAGCTCACCGTTCCGCTGCACCTCTAGACAGCCTGACGCTGATCAGCCCCAGAGTGAGATGCAGAAGGGGGTGCAGTCGAACTCCGGCTCGAGCTCGACCTGGGGCACGATGCCACCCGGCACATTGAGCTGGTAGGGCTCGACGGTCACGATGTAGCGATCGATGGTGCCGGCGCCAGTGCCATTGAGGCCAGACCAGACGGTCACCTGCACTACATGCCGACCCGGCCCGAACTCGAGCGGGTTGGCGTCGTCTTGTGGGGTGAAGGTGTGAACGCATTGTGGATCCGTCGATGGAGCATCCACGTTCTCCAGCGGGTAGGCGACACCGTTCACGGTGAACTGGGCGCTGAGCGCTTCGTTGTTTGCATCAGCGAACAGCTCCATCGATGCTGCATCGTTGGCTGAAACAGTGGCGCCGGCTGGATCGATCCACTCCGGACTCGCAGCGTCTGGGCCTCCATCGTGCTGTAGCCAAAGCTGGCAGTTCACGGGGTTGGGCCGTGAGCCACTAGCGGCGGGACCCACGAGGAGTCCCATGGTGAGGACGAGTCCGAAGACTGCCATTGTCAGGGTTGTCATCTTGCGTATGGTGCGGTGCATTGGTTTCCCTCCAGGGGTGTCGTACG
This sequence comes from uncultured Acidimicrobiales bacterium, assembly GCA_937976305.1. Classification (GTDB taxonomy): domain Bacteria; phylum Actinomycetota; class Acidimicrobiia; order Acidimicrobiales; family SZUA-35; genus CALEWY01. The sequence goes on along the minus strand of CALJSB010000056.1, from coordinate 7,652 downwards.
TGCTTGGCGATCAAGCTCGTATGAACACCTTCATGGGGAATCGACCATCCGACCTTCAGCCAGCTGACACAACAACGGTGACAGTCGACACGCCCTATCTGCAGTAGCTCCGCTCAGTCTGTGGTCCAGTCTTCGACCGTGACGCCCAGGCCGTCTGCGATTCGGTTGACGTAGGCGTAGTAGCCAACGACCTCGGCGATATCGAGGATGTCGCGGTCGCTGAAGCCGGCGTCGCGAAGCTCGATTACATCGGCTTCGATCATGTCACCCGGCGTGTGGGTCAGCTTCACTGAGTAGCGGAGCATGGCGGAACGGGCAGGGGAGAGCGGTGCAGCCTGCCAGTCGGCCTCGACCGCAACGAGTAGCTCGTCGTTCTTCAAGAGCCGACGCAGACCGCGCCGGTGATGCTCGATTCAATAGTGGCAGTGATTCTCGAGACTGACGACGAGAGCGATCAGCTCGCGCTCGACCTTTCGCAGCGTCTTGGTACCCGCCATGGCCGACCGATACAACGCGTCGTGTGCGGCCAGGCCCGTCGGATTCAGCGAATGAATGGCCATGATGTGGTCGACGCGGCCATGGGTCGGGTCAACCACGGCTGGGTAGAGATCGGCGAGTTCGCCGTCCCATTCGTCATCTGGCACCGTTTCGATCCAAGGCACAGCGACAGACTAACTCTCGTTGAGAAAGCGAAGGCCGGTGCAGATCGCATTGAAGACACTCGACGAATGGTTGGTCCCTGGTTGGACGGCGTAGCCAACCGCAGCGTCGGCCCCGCACCGTTGCTGCAGCCGCTCCACCAACTCCTCTGCGTTCTTTTTCATGTTGAACGGCGCCGCATATTCGTCCTCACCGACGGTCACAAAGATCCTCTCGGGAGACCGAGCGGCCCCAGCCCAATCAGATGTTGCCTCCATGTCGAGGATGGCCCGGCTGTCCCACCACACCGATGGGCTCATGAACAACAGCCGCGAGAACAGGTCGGGTTGATCGAGCAACACTCGCAAGCCAAACAACGCGCTGAAGCTGTGGCCGACAAACCAGCGAGCGTCGTTTGTGCGAAGGCCGGCATCGATCATCGGCAGAACCTGATGGGTCAGGAAGTGTGCGAGCTCGAGAGCTCGCCCAGCCGATGACGCGTCGATGTCGCCGGCTCCGACCTCGGGTGGCGGCACCCATGCGGTTGGCGAGTACCAGCGAGCCCGTTCCCGAACGAGCTCGGCAGGGTTGTCCTCGTCAAAGGAGACGCCAACAACGATGGCCTCGGGCGCATCCTTGTCGAACGCCATGATCCGGGTTGCGTCCTTCACGGTTCCGAAGAGCCATTGCCCATCCATCACGACAACAACCGGCCACTGCCGATCTGGCAGCAGGTCATATCGAGGCGGTGTCGCAACCTGCACGATGTGCCGAGCCCCTGTCGCTTCGCAGGTGAGTCGGTGGGCCTTCGGAATCCAGACCATGGAAACGTTCCTCGCCCTCAGTCGAACTCGGGTTTGCGCTTCTCGCGGATCGCGGCCGCGCCCTCGGCGGCATCGTTTCCGAGGAAGTTCAGCATCTCAAACCCGAGGCTGGCATCGAATGCTGGAGCGGCCTGCAACACCCATAAGTTGAGGGCTCTTTTGGTCCAACGGGCCGCGTCTTGGGGCCCGCTTGCGATCTTGTCCGCCACCTTGAACGCTTCGGCCATCAGCTCATCGCCAGGGACCGATTTCGACACCAACCCGATCTGGTCTGCGGTCTTGCCGTCGATGAAGTCGGACGTGATCAGGTAGTACTTGGCCTTGGCCAAGCCACACAGCAGCGGCCAGATGATGTTTGCGTGATCACCAGCGGCAACACCCAGGCGAATGTGGCCATCGGTGAAACGAGCGTCCTCGGCCATCAGCGAAATGTCGGCCATCAGGGCAACAGCCAGACCAGCACCCACGGCAACGCCGTTAATCGCCGACACGATGATCTTCGAACAACGCGTCATGTTGTAGACGATGTCGCCGGCCTCTCGGAAGGCGACCTTCATGCCGTCGTAGTTCTGGATCATGGTGTCGATCCACTCGAGATCACCGCCGGCCGAGAAGGCCTTGCCCTTGCCGGTCACAACGACAACCCGAGTGTCGTCATCGTCCTCGATGTCGAGCCACACCCGACTCAACGCGTTGTGCGTTCTCGCATCTGTCGAGTTGAGCGTCTCGGGTCGGTTGAGGGTCATGAGCAACACGCCGTTGTCGCGTCGCTCGAACTCGAGATCGGGGTAGCGGTCAAACCAGTCATCGGCCATGGCCGCTAGTTCACCCCAAACCGTCGCGTCTGTCAGGTTGAGCTCCCGTCACGCGCTGAGCGTCAGGCACATTCTTGTTCGAGCTCGAGATCGATCTGCTGCACGGTCCCCAACGCAAACACACCAACGATGCCGGTCCACCAGCAGAAGGGGTCGTCTGGCAGTTCGGCTTGGACCCGAAGTCGTTCCGGCAGCGCTTCTCGGGGAACATCGATGGTGCCGGTCGCATCAAGACGTCCGAAGAGAACGGGATCGTCATCCGATGTCGACCACACCTCGAACGTCGAGAGCTCAGACATCGGGGAGCCGTCGAAACCGGGGACGAGGTCGAACGTGATGCGCACGAACCCGGAGGGTGGTTGTTCAGTCCTCTCCGTCGTCGGCGCCTCGGTCGTCGTTGTTACGCTCGTTGTTGTTGTCGTGCCCTGATCGGCTGACGTCGACGAATCCGACCCGCACCCAGTCAGCAGCACGGCAAGACCAGCAAGGCCAATACGTAGAGAGCGCACGCCCAACCATAGGCTGGCGGCGTGACTGAAGCAGACGTCAACGCAACGCCGGATGAACTCGTCGACGGGTACCGCTCGTTGCGCACTCGCTGTCTCAGCCTCGGGCGCCAACTCAATGACGAACAAACAGCATTGATGTCGCCCTGCTGTCCAGCATGGTCGGTGAAGGATCTCTTCGCCCACATGTCCGGCGTGGCCTCGGACATTCTGTCTGGCAATACCGAAGGCGCAGCGACCGAAGCGTGGGCCGATGCCCAAGTTGCCGCTCGTGCGGACCTCACGCTGGCCGAGATCTGCAACGAGTGGGAGAGCAACGGTCAGGCAGTCGACGATGTGGTCCAAGCCTTCTCGAATAACTTCCCGCCCCAGTTCTACATCGACGCGTGGACCCACGAGTGGGACATTCGCCAAGCTCTCGGGTCAGACGGAGCAGCAGCACCCGATCTGACACTTCTTCGAGCCGTGCGACCGTTTCTGACCAAGGCCCTGCACCAACGGGCCATCGACATGGCGCCGACCCTTGGCGGGGACGCGTTCGAACTCGTGTTGATGGGAGATGGCGAACAGTGGACCGCACAGATCGGTGAAGGCGAACCCTCGAGCACCATCGAACTCTCGCTCTTTGAGCTCGGTCGAATCACCATGGGTCGCCGTAGCGCTCGTCAGATTCGGGCGGTGCGCCCCGACGCTGATCCGGCGCTGCTGGTGTTCTGGACCGCAAACGACAGCGACATTGTTGATCCAACGAGTGTTGATCCAACGGGCGCCTGAAAACTAGTGACACCTAGTTGCGTTCTACTCGGACAGGGTGTCAATATCCTGCGGTTGGCGAGCACATGCTCGGGCAAGCGGGCCCGGGCCGAACGGCGAGGAGACAACCATGAGGGCACATCGGCGATACGTGAGCGTGGTGGCGGCCACCCTGCTCTGTTCGATTGTTGTGGCAGTGAGTGGAGCCGAGGCTCAAGAGCGCCCGGTGTCCCAGGCGCAAGTGCGCTTCGAATTCCAGGAGGAGTACCTCCCGTGCACCATCAACGGCACCGAGGGGAATGACGTGCTGCGAGGCACGCCGGGCCCCGACGTGATTTGCGGGTTTGGTGGCGACGACCAGATCTTCGGCCTGGATGGCAACGACATACTCGACGGCGGATCAGGCGATGATCGGATCTATGGCGGGTCGGGCGACGACTACATCGTGGGAGCGGGCGGAGACGATCTGGCCTACGGCGGAGTGGGAGACGACGACATCGTCGGAACGAACTTCAGCCGCACTGACGACTTCGAGACCGGTCAGGACCGCTTTGTCGGTGGCGACGGCAACGACGTGATCACCGGTGGCTGGTATGTCGGCACAAGCTTCTTCCGCGCTGGCGCCGACAACGGTGGGTCTCAGCTGTTCGGCGGCAAGGGGGCCGACGCCATCTTCGGCACCCAAGGCAATGACACGATCTTTGTCGGGCCGGGCGGCGGGATTGCGTACGGCTACGACGGCGATGACCGGCTCGTCGGCGGGGAGGACGACGGTGGCCCAGGCATTGGCGGGCAGTACTGCGACCGCAGCGTTCCCGACGGGTTCGGCAACGCGAACGGCGTCGGAACAAACCTGCTCAACGGCGGCAATGGCAACGACAGCCTCGCATCCGGAGGCGGCATGTCGTGCATGGTCGGAGGCAACGGCTCAGACCGGATCTATGGCTCCGAACTCGACGACGTGATCTGGGCCGGCGGCAGCGACCAGATCCCCGACGCCGGTGTCCGGATCCCGACGGGTCTCGCAGCAGATCGCGACCGCATCTACGCCAAGGGCGGCGATGACGTGATATTCGGTTCTGCCGGCAGTGAGCTCGTCTACGCGGCCGGCGGCGACGACATCTTCGCAGGCGTAATCCGCTTCGGTGAGACAAACAACGGCGACGATCGAATTCGGCTCGGTGACGGCAACGACATCGCGTTCACGGGTGACGGCAACGACAGCATCGTGGCCGGCGCAGGCGACGATGACATTCTCGGCGGCCCGGGCAACGATCGGCTCTGGGGCGGTCAAGACTCCGATCCGGACATCGTCCAGGGCGGAGAGGGAGACGACGTGTGCGGTATCGCGTTCCCCGATTCCACACCGACCGACTGTGAGACCCTCATCCGTTTCGATCCGTAGTCGGGCAAGGTCGAGCTCTCTTAGGAGCAGACGTCGATCCAGTCGACGTCGAGGCTGAACGGACCATCGACGCTGTCGGACACGATGATGCCGATCTCATTGGCGGTGTCGAGATCAAAGGCCGGTGTGTCGACACTGCGACCGAAGAGACTGGCGCTGAGATCCGACAGTGGGACCCAGACCTCTTGCCAATCATCGGTGGGAGCGAGCTCGATCAGCCCCTGGTGGGAGATGCGGGAGTCTCGGCCGGCGAGCTCGTCTGACAGGGTGAATCGGTAAGGCCGTTGATCGCCCCGAGCCCGAATCAACAGATGGGTCGCTCCGGCCAAGGCACCGGGTTCGAGGCGGGCCCGAACCGACGAGAAGCCGCCGCCGTCTGTGTTGATCGATCCGGCAAAAAGCATCTCGGATGTTCTGAAGGTGATATCGCCTTCAGAACGTCCGCCCATCACGTTGTCATTGACGATGAACCATACCGATTGTTCGGCCTCTGAGGCGAAGTCGGTGAGCCGCACACACGAGCTCTGCACAGCATCCGTCGTCGAGGGTTCGGTGGTATCCGATGCAGGAGAAGCGGTTTCGGTGCTTGACGGCGCAGGAGAAGTGGTTTCCGGCACCTCGCTGGTTGCAGGTTCGCTGGTTGACACGGCGGTGGTCTCCGCTGATTGGATGAAGGTCTCGTCGTCAGACGATTGGCAGCTGGCGCCGAACACAACGAACAGAACAGCACCAATCAGATGCTTCACTCGCCGTTGTTCGGTCACGGGTTAAGCGTAGACAGCGAAGTGGGTTCGCCAAGCACCGCGGAGTTTGCGACCATGGGGCCGTGATTGAACATCTTGAAGCAGCCCGCGCCGAACTCTCAGCTGATGGAGCACAGTTTGCGCTGGCCAAAGCCGACGTATTCGGGCATGAGATCGACGTCTTCGCCCAGGCGCCACCGTCGATGCGGTTCGTGTGGGAGCTCGCAACCGGGTACGGCGACGCCACCTACATCGTGTACGAAGATGAGCGTTACACCTACAACGAGATCGGCGCCCAGGTTCGCTCACTGGCCCATCACCTGCGAGACGTTCACGGCGTCGGGAGTGGCGACCGAGTCGCGATCGCCATGCGTAACTATCCAGAATGGATCGTTTCGTACTGGGCCGTGATTGCGACCGGCGCAGCGGTGGTCGGCATGAACGCATGGTGGACCGGCCCCGAGATGAACTACGGCCTCACCGACTCACGACCCAAGGTGCTGATTGCCGACGACGAACGCCTCACCCGCGTGATCCCCGAACTCGAGGCGATCCGCGCCGACGGCCCGCTGCATGTCATCTCGGTCCGTTCCGACACCGACCTGCCAGACGACGCCTCTCGCTGGGACGCCATCGTCGATCCATCGGCCGCCCCCGAGGGCCTACCAGAGGCCGACATCGACCCCGAAGACGACGCCTGCATCTTCTACACCTCGGGCACGACGGGGTTCCCCAAGGGCGCACAGCTCACGCATCGCGGGTGCGTGCACAACCTGATGAACCTTGCCTTCATGACCACGGCGCTGGCGCTTGCCACCTCGAAGGCCGATCCAGAAGCAGCCGAAGCAGCAGCGGCCGCAGTCGCGGCCAACGCACCGGAACAGACCTGCATCATGGCGCCGACGCCTCTCTTTCACGTGACCGCCAACAACTGCTTGCTGCACCCCGGCACTCTGACCGGCGCCAAGGTTGTCTTCATGTACAAGTGGGATGCTGGACGCGCCCTCGAGCTGATCGAACGCGAGCGCGTCACCAGCTTCAGCGGCGTACCAACGATGTCGCGCGAGATGCTGCTGCATCCCGACTGGGAAACCCGAGACACCTCGTCGCTCCAAGGCATGGGCGGCGGGGGAGCGCCACTACAACCCGACCTCGTCGAAAAGATCGATGAGAACCTGCCAACTGGGGCGCCGAGCACGGGCTACGGCCTCACCGAAACCTGCGGCATCGTGACCGCCAACGGCTCCGCCCTCTACACGGCCAAGCCGTCGTCGTGTGGGCCACTCGTGCCAACACTTCAAGGCAAGCTGATCGACGAGATGGGCAACGATGTTCCGCCGGGCCCAGACGCGGTGGGCGAACTGTGCGTCAAAGGCGCCGTGGTGATCAAGGGCTATCTGAACAAGCCAGAAGCGACGGCAGAGGCAATTCAGGATCGCTGGTTCCGCACCGGCGACATCGCCAGGATCGACGACGACGGATTCGTGTTCATCGTCGACCGGGCCAAAGACATGGTGCTGCGCGGGGGAGAGAACATCTACTGCTCAGAAGTCGAGGCCGCGATCTACAAGCATCCGGCAGTTGCCGAAGCGGCAGTGTTCTCGGTGCCAGACGATCGGCTGGGTGAAGACGTCGGCGTTGCCATTGTTTTGGTCGACGGCGAGTCGCTCGACGAGGCGGGCCTCCGGACCCACCTCGAACCGCTGCTGGCCAAGTTCAAGATCCCGAACCACGTCTGGTTCCGCACCGAACCACTTCCGCAGAACGCCAATGGCAAGTTCGTGAAGCGCACGCTTCAGGAAGAGCTGATCAAAGCCTGATCAGCCGTTTCCTTTTGGCCCAAATAGAGAGGTTTTCTCCTCCCCCTATTTGACATAAGCGACATTATGCAGCACTTGTCGATTTTCGCCCGGGAACGCTGACGGCCAAACTGCACTCCTCTCATGGCCCGACACAACCCCTCCACC
>CALJSB010000055.1 GCA_937976305.1 uncultured Acidimicrobiales bacterium | reverse complement strand
CGTGGTCATCAAAGCCTTGCCTGAAAAAGTCTTCGTCAGGCAAACCTCTTGCAGTGGGCTAACCGAGAAGACTCCGCTGAAGTTGATTCGCACGTGACAAATGGTCTTTCGTTCAGGCCGAGGTCCATCCCAGGGTTGCGGGTCTCAACCCGCCAGTGCGCCCTTGCTGGGTGTTCGCTACGTGACGCCTGAGCTGCCTAGTTGCGCACATAGTCGCAGCGAAGATTGAGGAAGTGGAGAACTTCCCCAACGCGTAAAGCGGTTGAACGCCGCAGCGAGAGTTCAAGCCGCTGATCTCGGCACCGATCTCCTGGGATTTTTCACAGCGAATTTTGCCGATTACCGTCCGGCAATTCTGCGAAGGAATTCGCGAAATTCCGCAAACACCCCTGGGTGGAGCTGGGGGGAATCGAACCCCCGTCCGCTAAGGATCCATTAACCGCGCTACGACCATTCCCGAGATTCCGGCCTTCAGGCAACCGGATTGCCGGGTCAATTGGGGCTTGCGCCCACTACCTCTGAGTCTTTCCTCGGTGTCACAGGTCTTTCCCTTCCGTCAGTGGTCTCTCCCACCGTCCACCACTACTTCTGTTGCCGGGCTGTAGTGATCTGGCCCCGCGTGGCCTCGCGGCTCGCAGTTTTCCTCAAACTACCTGATCTAGATCAGGCGGCAAGAGCGAAGTCAGCCTTGTTGGCGCTTCTGTTAAACCCCGTTTAACGAGTCTGAGCAACTCGGGTCGCACACTTAACTTCTCGTCTCAACGTCGAAACCGATCAGCCCCGAGTGAAAAGAGATGTGCACCGCAAGCATGTGCGGCCAACGGTGCATGTCTCTTGTCAAATAGCAACCCTGGCCGGCAGGCCGAGCAGGGGACACTCACCATATCGGCGTCGAGTGACACCTTCTGATGGAATTCCCTTTAGGGCCCGGCCGGCGTTCAGCGTGCGGCCACAAGCACTGCTGCGTGTCAGCAACCGTTACACCCGGCAAGCGACCCGCCAAAGCTGTCTTCGACTGGGAAGTCGCCGAGGCCGCCTCGAGCGGAGCCAATTGACGTGTCGTATACGGCGACGGCCCAGCGGAAGCCGGTCTCGTCAGTATCGATGCCGCTGATCTCGAGCACCTGGGTGTCTTGCCATGGAGCGATGATGTCGTAGCGGCCATTCCAGAAGTAGCCGTAGGTGCCTCGCTCAAGGATGCTGTTGACGAGAATCGAGTTGAGCTCCCGACGAGGTCCCTCGGTACGAATGATGAAGTTCTCCGTGACGTCAACACTCGTCTCACTCAGCTCGGCAAACCCGTCGGCGTAGAACACGGTGCCGGGCGAGAACGGGATGTCGCGGTTCTCGGTGCCGCAGTACCACATCGTGCCTTCTGGATAGGACTGGTAGTAGCCGGCCATGGGCTGAGCGGTGCCGGTGATGGCGACGTACTCGGGGCCTTCGCTGAAGGCCAGCATCACCTGGCCTCGGGTGCGGGCTCCGGTGTTGAGTTGGTCGGTCCAGAACTGGACGCCAGAGGCTTCGCCGGTCCGGCCCAAGATGTTCTGGTAGATGAGGTTGACGAACTGTTGGTTGGACAGCGACCCGTAGAGGCCCACGAACTCGTCTGAGCCCGAGAAGAACTGCGACATGCCAGCGAGCGACCAGCGACCTTCTGAGTATTCGGTCAGCCAGAAGTCGATACCAGCGTTGTCTGGTGGGCGCAGGAAGTAGGCGCTGTAGAGACGGTCGACTGAGTCGGTGAGCTCGGGGCAGATGTCGGTGACTTCGATGCCTTCAGCCGAGGCTGCTGATGTGAACGGGGCCGAGCCGGCCAGCAGAGCGATGGCGAGCGTGGCGAGAGCGAAAATCTTGCGCATGGCGGTTTCCTCCAAGTGGGTTGATGGAGATGAGATGCACCAAAAGCCCATCAGAGTTTCAGAGGGCCAAGCAATGCTCTGAACGGCCTACGGGGCCGGGATGTTTACCTGACGTAGTTGGCCAAGAGCAGCACGGTGAGCGCCACGATCGCAACCAGGGCAATCGGGAGGACGACGACGGCAAGCAGGCTTCGCCACAAGCCTCGCAAGCCCGGTGGTTCTGGCCACGCCATCTCTTCCCAGGTTTCAAACGAATCCTCGGCATCGAGCGCCACCCAGTCGACGCCAGCATCGTCTGTTGTGATCGACAGGTCCTGGCCGATGAGGCTTCCGTACGCCTCGTTAATGTTGGCCATCACCGACGGGTCACCGCCGTGATCGGGGTGGTTCTGCTGGGCCAGACGCTTGTAGGCACTCCGAATTTCAGAGTCGGATGCGCCGAGATCGACACCCAGGGTTGCAGCCGCGAGATCCGGTGAGACCATCGCCGATAACGGTACTGCAATCAGCGCCTCGAGTTGGGATCTTGAGCGGTCAGTTCGACCCGCTCGAGCCGGGGCCGAGAGCCGGCGAGGTCTTGGCTTTCTAGGGCAGCGTCGTGACGTCGATCGATGCCGATGGGCCCTCGGTGCCGTCGGCATCGATGCCGCGCACCTCGAGGCTGTAGTCGGTGTCGGGTTCGAGGCCGAGGGCCGTGAACCAGCCGTCGTTGTCGGTGCCGACGACGGTGCCGTTGAGAAGAATCTCGTGGCTGTCTGCGCCCGGCACCTTGCCGTAGTTGACAACGACTCGACGCCGCTCGGTGCGGGTCACCTTGAGGAACCCGGGCTCGGTCAAACCGTCTACCGCGCCACCTTCGGTGGTGGCGGTGACGCTTGCCGAGTCACCAACGACGCCAGCTGGAGAAACGGCACGAACATCGATGTCGTAGTCCGTGCCAGGCTCGAGATCGGTGATCGTGAACCAGCCGTCGTTGTCAGCCCCGACGGTCTCGCCGTCGACCAAGATCTGGTGGAAGTCAGCTCCGGCAACCTTGCCGTAACGGACGACGATCTTGCGCTGTTCGATGCGACGCACCTCGAGCAATGCCGGTTCGGGCAGCACTTCGCCGCCGCCCTCAGTCGTTGCGTCCACCGGGATGCTCAGCGTGCCGGGGTTACCTGCGGCATCGATGGCCCGTGCGGTGTAGGTGTAGGTGGTGCCGGGTTCGAGTTCGGTGTCGACGAACCAGCCGTTGTCGTCGGTGCCGGCGACAACGCCGTCACGGAGAATCTCGTAGCTCTCGGCGCCCTCAACGAGGCCGTAGTTGATCACGACTCGACGGTTCTCGGTCCGGGTGACTCGAATCGTCGCGGGTGCAGCCAAGCCGGGAGCCTGACCGACCTGTTCGAAGACCTCGAGTGAGTCGACGGTCAGTTGCCGGTTGGCTCCGGGCAACTGGTAGCGCACGTAGCGAGCGGTGCGGAAGACCTCGACGTCGACCCAGCGGCCGATGTTGCCGACATCAATTGCAGTGACACCGTCCTGAGCAGCCGTTTCGGCGGGATCGTCCGAGGTGAACGGGACGTCGGAGACAAACAGTGTTCCGTTCGACATGCCGTTGAAGTTGCCAACAGCTCGCTCGAACAGACGCACAACGCCAACTTGTTCGACCGCACCAAGATCGACTTCGAACCACGGGTCATTCTCGACGCGTGATTCGGCGAACCATGCCCGGATGCCGTCGTGGCGGGTCTGGCCAGCCAGAGCCCGGTCGACACCGTAGTTGGATGTGAAGACGCTATTGGTCGACGACATCGTCGTGGACCGGTTGAGAGAGAGCAGATCGCCCCGTTCAACCGCCGGCGCCACCTCAAAGGTTGCGAAGCCGCCGGACCAGCCCGACCCAGCGCGTCTGATGTCGCCACCAAGCCAGAGGCGACCGTTCTCAGAGCCGTGAACAGCCCAGATGCCAGACTGCATGCCCATGTCCATCAGGTAGGAGGGAATCTCCTCGCCGGTATTGACGTCAAAGGCAGCCGACCAGATCGTGTGGGTCTGGCTCGGATCGTTCAACGTCGCCGCATTTGCCGCCTGCCAAGCCGTGTTGTCGAACCCGACGACGTCGGTCGAAAAGCCCTGGTTGGCCCAGAAGTGGCCGCCCGTGTAGAGACGATCGCCGATGACTTCGGTGGCCTGGTAGTCGCCGCCGCCGTACGACGTGAGGTAGTAGCCCTCGCGGCTGAGGTCGCTCGCGTTGAGAATCTCGAGCAGGTGAGACTCTCGGGCCACGAACACCTTGTCGCCGTGGACGGCAATGTCGAAGGGGTTCTGCTTGCAGCAGTTAGGCATGCCTCTTGGGGTTCCCTGAATGACGCCGGGCACGAGTTCGCCAGTCAACGAATCGACCGCACCAAACCAGTCAAGCGGTTCACCGTTCAGGACTTCGAAGTAGCCACCGAGATAGAGACGATCGCCGGCGGGGGAGAGTTCGAGAGTCCAGACTCGGGCGCCTGAAGCGGCGGCGCCGAAGTCGGTGTCGTGAGCGCCGGTCGTGAGATCGAGCTTGGCGACACGCACGGCGACGTCGTTGCCAGCGAAGGCGAAGTTGCCGCCGGCATAAAGCGAGTTGTTGGCAATGTCGAGGTCCATCACGACCGCGGTGCCAGCCGGAAAGGTGAGGTCTGAGTCGAAGCTGTCGACGACAGCACCCGTCGTTGGGTTGAGGGCAACCAATGGTCCCCGCTGCTGGCCGTTGACGGTCGTGAACTCACCGCCGACGTACAGGTTTGTTCCGTCTGTCTCGAGCGAGAAGACACCGCCGTCGAGGGTCGGGCTGAACGATGGGATCCACTCGCCGGTGTCGGCGTCGAACGCTGCCAGGTACGACTGTTCCTGCTTCGGTGCGGAGAAGCTCCGCTGCACATGGCCAAACTTGCCGCCGACGTATACAACGCCGTCGATCTCGGCGAAATCCCACACGAGCGATTCGAAGACGACGGTCTCCGATGGCAGGAGTGTCGAGACGCCCCACGTCGAGACCGGCTCGGGCGAGACCTCCCAGCCATCCGGCACCTGACCGACATTTGGCGCCTGCGCGTCGGCGATCGGCACACCATTGGTTGTTGTGGCGAGCATTGCGCCGACAACTCCCAATGCGAGCGCGCTGCTAATCCGCCGGAACTTCGAGAGGTTCATATCACTTAGAGTACGGAAGAAACCACTCTCTGCTGTAGGGCTTTTTGACAGTTTGGGGTGGGTCGACTGACCTCGTCAATTGGCGGGGGTGGGCGGCACACCAGGGCCGGATGTCCAGACATTTGAACCAATACATTTGGATAACAGCAAAAGCCGATCATTTTTATCGGGTTTAAGTTCTACGGTTGGTCGACATGGCAATCTCACCCGATCAGCTGAAGCGAGAAAGCGACCATCTCCGGGGCTCAATCGCCGCTGACATTGCGAACGCTGACCCCCAATTCAGTGCGGAATCGCAGCAGCTTCTGAAGTTCCACGGGATCTACCAACAGGACGATCGAGATGTCCGGCGCGAGCGCACTCGGCAGGGTCTTGGCCTTGATTACTCGTGCATGGTTCGCGCTTCGGTCCCCGGCGGCATCCTCACAAGCGCCCAGTGGGCTGGCATCAACCAGCTGGCAAACGAGTTCGGCGATGGAGCTCTTCGACTCACCACGAGGCAGGGGGTTCAGTTTCACTTTGTCTACAAGTCGGACCTGAAGTCGCTCGTCGCTGGTTTGAGCCGAAGCCTTGTTTCGACTTATGCCGCCTGCGGTGACGTTGTCCGCAACGTGATGGCCACCAGCGCCCCGTATCGCGAGCGTGATCATGAACGACTGCAATCGTTGGCCCGCACGCTCGACGCCCGGTTCACCCCAACGTCTGGTGCCTACTGGGAGCTCTGGCTCGACGGAGAGAAGGCGGTGTCTTCGGTGTCCGCCCCGACGACCGAGGTCGTCGAGCCGATCTACGGCGACACCTACCTGCCACGCAAGTTCAAGATCGGTCTGGCGCTTCCCGGCGACAACTCGATCGATATCTACAGCCAAGATGTCGGGATCGTGCCCGTCGCCAATGCGGACGGTGAGGACGGCGCCGTCGTTCTCGCGGGTGGAGGTCTGGGCCGAAGTCACAACGACCCCACTACGTTTCCCCGATTGGCCGAACCGCTGGCGTGGGTTCCCGAGCATCAGCTGGGCAACGTTGTCGAGGCGATCGTGACGACGTTTCGAGATCACGGCAACCGAGACGATCGCAAGCACGCCCGTCTGAAGTACGTCGTGGCGGCGCAGGGTATTGGTTGGCTGCGGGCTGAGATCGAGGAGCGAGTGGGATACGCCCTTGCCGATCCGATTGCGTTGCCTGCTTGGGATGCCCCTCGCAAGCACCTCGGTTGGCATCAGCAAAGTGATGGACCCGAGGGTGAACCGCGTTGGTTCATCGGCGTGCCCGTGCCCGGTGGTCGTCTTCGGGATGCAGTGGCGGCCGACGGCCGCGCCACCTCTCGCCGGACAGCAGTGCGCCTCGTGCTCGAGCAGTACGCAGATGAGATTCGGCTCACCCCGCACCAAGATCTGTTGCTTTGCGGCATTAGAGGCGAGCATCGCTCGGCCGTTGAGGAAGTGCTGCGATCTCATGGCGTCCCGACGGTTGACCAGCTGTCGCTGCAGGCCGTCTCGTCAATGGCCTGCCCGGCCTTGCCGACCTGCGGCCAAGCATTGGGTGAGGCCGAGCGGGTGCTGCCCGAGATCGTCGAGCTGCTCGACGGTCTGCTGTTGGCGAGAGGCCTGGACGATGTTCGGATCGAGACCCGGATGACCGGTTGCCCAAACGGGTGCAGCCGCCCGTATGTCGCGGAACTCGGCATCGTGGGGCGAACCAAGACTCGCTACGACATTTGGCTCGGCGGCGACCCGGCCGGTACCCGCCTGGCGATCTCGGCGGTCGAGGGCGTGCCGCTTCGCAAGCTCGACGCAGTGCTCGGCCCGATTCTCGATCACTACCGCTCGACCCGTTTCGTTGGTGAGGCCTTCGGCGATTGGTGTCATCGGCTTGGCGTTGACGCTGTCTGCGAGGATGCGCCGACCTTCGATCTCCCAGGAGCTGCGTGATGATCGTCGGATCAGTTGAAGGCGTGCTCGAACAATCGCTCGTGGCGATCCAGCAGTCAGTCGCTGACTTCGGCGATGACCTGACTTTGCTGTGTTCAGGCCAGGACGCCGTCCTCATCGACCTCGCCATGCGGGTCGACCCGTCGATTGAGATCACCTTCATCGACACCGGGTTTCACTTCAACGAGACCATCGAGACGATGCTCCGCATCGTGCAGCGGTACTCGCCGCAGCTTCGGGTGGTGGTTCCGTGGCGCCACTTGCCCGACGTTGGTCGGGCCGGCTTCTGCTGCTCGCAACACAAAGTCGAACAACTCGAGGAAGCGCTGCGCGGCAAGCGGGCCTGGATGAGCGGTGTGCGTCGAGCCGACGGAGAAGAACGAGCGTCTGCCGAACTCCGTTCCATCGACCGCCGAGGACTCGCGAAGGTGAACCCGCTCGTGGATTGGACCGACGAAGACGTAGAGGCCTACATCGAGGTCAACGACATCATCGTGAACCCCCTCCGGAATCGTGGCTATGCCTCGATTGGGTGTGCCCCCTGCACAACACCCGATGCGAACGGCCGAGATGGTCGATGGGCCGGTCTTGCCAAGACCGAATGTGGGATCCACCGATGAGCCGGCCAGCAATCGATGTCGTTCCGGTCGGGCTCCGAGTCGACCAGCGGCCGGTGCTTGTTGTCGGCGCCGGACGAATTGCCGCACGGAAGGCCTCGGCCTACATCGACCGCGGTGCGGTGGTCACCGTTGTCGCGCCTGAGCACAGCGCCGAGATGAACGCCCTTGATGTGGCGCACCGCGTTTACCGCGACTTCGAGGAGAACGATCTCGACGGCATGTGGTTTGTCGTTGCTGCAACTGGTGATCCGACGGTGGAAGGGCTGGTGTTTGCAGAAGCCGAACGCCGTCGGATCTTCTGCAACGCCGCTGATGACCCTGATCACTGTTCGGCGATCTTGCCGGCCGTGGCCCGGCAGGGTGATCTCACCGTGACGATCTCGACCGGTGGACGCAGCCCCGCAACCGCAACGTGGCTTCGTCGCCGCATCGAAGCGCTTCTTGATGAGTCGACGCACGGGGCCTTTGCCGTGGCCGCAGAGGTGCGAGACGAGCGTCGAGCTGCCGGCCTCCCAACAGAGGTGCCTGGATGGCAAGAAGCTCTCGATGCCTTCGAACAAGATCTTCGGCACCGTCTCAGCGCCGTCGAGCCTGAGGCTGCCGCATAACGGGGCGACCTCGACGCTTCTTGATCAGACCTGGTGCCGATCGGGTAACGACTATCGGCGAGTTCGATCAGACAGTTCTCGACGAGCTTCGCGGTCGGCATCCCGTTTGGCAATGATCTGGCGTTTGTCGACCGTTTTGCGGCCCTTGCCGATACCGAGCTCGAGCTTGACCCTGCTCTCTTTGAAGTAGAGGGCCATCGGGACGAGGGTGACCCGCTCGATATTGACTTTGGAGTTGAGCCTGTCGAGTTCGTAGCGGTGAAGCAGCAGCTTGCGTTTGCGTTCGGGATCGACCGGGGCATGGGTGCCGGCTCGGGAGTAGCGAGAAATGTGCAGGCCGATCACAAAGAGTTCGCCGGATTCGAAACGGGCGTAGGCGTCGCTGATCTGGATCTTCGACTCGCGAAGCGACTTCACCTCGGCGCCATGCAACATCACACCGGCCTCGATCGTGTCGGTGATGTCGTAGTCACGACGAGCGCTCTTGTTCGTGGCGATCATCTTGACGGACATGAGACGGAGAATACCGCCTGTACCGTCGTGCTCATGCTGAATGTGTCCCGCCAGACATGGTTGGAGATCCTCGCCGAGGCGTGGGGCAGCTACCCGAACGAGGCCTGTGGTGTCCTCGTTGCCCGCCCGGAGATCGACAGTCCGATCGTTCGATTCGAACCCATTGTGAATGCTGCCGATTCGAGCCGAGTCTTCACGCTCGACCCCATGGGATACATGAAGGCCGAACGGCGGGCCGACGACGAGGGGCTGGCGATCGTTGGGGTTGTGCACTCCCACACCCACACTGCGGCCTACCCATCGCCAACCGACGTCGACGAGGCGACGAAGCCACTCGTGCCGCCCACCTGGCACTGGGCCATCGTGTCTCTGGCGTGGGGATTCCCCGAGTTGCGCAGCTTCCGCGTGACACCTGGCACTGGCGACACGATGACCGCAGCAGGAATAGTCGAGGAGCGGGTTTGGTTGTCTTGAGGTGAATCTCTACCATTCCAGTCGGATTTGTCAGGAATTGGATCCATCGTCCAAACTCTCGACCACTGACCCGTTGTTAGGAGCCCTCATGTCATCAACCACCGCTCTCGTTCGTTTGCCCACCGTCCTGCGCCCGCAAGCCGGCGGTAACACCACCGTCAACGCGGAAGGCGAGACCGTCGGCGAGGTGCTGTCGACACTGGTGAGCACCTACCCCGGACTCGGCCCGACCATCCTCGATGACGATGGCGATGTTCGAAAGTTCGTCAACCTCTACGTGAACGACGAGGACATTCGCTTCCTCGACCAACTCGACACCACGGTTGCCGACGGCGACGAAGTCGCAATCCTCCCGGCGGTTGCAGGCGGCTGAGGTGGCGGTCTACTCATCTGTCACCGAGTTGATCGGCTCGACGCCAATCGTCGACGTCAGCCAGCTGAGCCCCAGTCCAAACGTCAAGATCTTCGCCAAGCTCGAAGGGCAGAACCCCGCCGGGTCGGTCAAAGACCGCATCGCGATGGCGATGATTGCCGCCGCCGAAGAATCGGGCGAGCTCGTGCCCGGGCGAATCATCATCGAGCCGTCGTCTGGCAACACCGGCATCGCACTGGCGATGATTAGTCGCGCCCGCGGCTATCGCCTCAAGATCGTGCTACCCGAGAGCGTCACGATTGAGCGTCGCCAAGCACTCGAGGCCTATGGGGCTGAGATCATTCCGTCGCCCGGCGCCGAAGGATCAAACGGGGCCGTCAGGCTCGCGAAGGAACTGTCGAGCCAAAACCCCGATTGGGTCTTCCTCTACCAATATGGCAACGAGGCCAACCCAACGGCGCACTACCGCACAACCGGGCCCGAGATTCTCGCCGACCTTCCCGACGTCACACACTTCGTTGCCGGGCTCGGCACGAGCGGAACGCTGATGGGTGTCGGCACCTATCTCAAAGAGCAGAAGCCCGACGTGAAGATCTACGCCGTCGAGCCACCCAGTGGTGAGCACGTCGAAGGGCTTCGCAGTCTTGACGATGGCTACGTGCCGCCGGTGTTTGACAAGTGGGGCGGCATGGAGATCCTCGACGGCAAACGAATCGTTCGGCCGCTCGAATCACTCGTGTGGACCCGCCGCTTGGTCAACGAGGCAGGGATCTTTGCCGGCATCAGTTCGGGAGCCGCACTCGCCGGTGCTGTCAAGGTCGCTGCCCGAGTGCCCGAAGGCGACACCGCGAACATCGTGTTTGTCGTGTGTGACGGTGCCTGGAAGTACCTGTCGACCGGTGCCTACACCGAGCCAATCGACGACGTCGCCGCAAAGCTCGACGAGATCATTTACTTCTAGATCGCTTGGTCGCCGGAGGCGACAAGCCCCGAGCGTGAGAGTCAATCGCGAGTAGCGCTCTGCGATAGCGACGTTCGCTTGGTCGCCGGAGGCGACAAGCCCTGAGCGTGACAGCCAATCGCGAGTAGCGCTCTGCGATAGCAGAGCCCGACAAAACCGAAACTCGACCGGACAATCGTCCGGCCGAATCTCGTATTGGTCATCACCCCAAACTTTCGGTCACCGGTCAAATGCATGTCCCGGTGACCGTGGCGCCGGCCGATTGTGGCGACCGACGACCTCTGAGAGTGAACATAGGGGCTCTCAGCGTGCTATTTCAACCGATCGGGATGGACTGCCTATCAAGCCTGTTGGTCATGGGGTCAACTGGCCCAAGAGCCCGATCTCCTACCATTCCTTGCCGTGACGGACTCCCCGCAGGCCTCGGTTGGCTCAGCACGATCTGGTGGCTCAGCAGCGACCAATGACGACCGCCCGATCGGGATGTTCGACAGCGGCTTTGGTGGGCTCACAGTGGCCCGGGCGGCGATTGATCTGCTGCCCCACGAAGACTTGGTCTACCTGGGTGACACGGGGCGCTATCCCTACGGTTCCCGCCCGCTCGATGAGGTGCGGGGCTTTGGGGTCGAGATTGCCGAATATCTGATCGACACCCACGACATCAAGTACCTCGTCGTGGCGTGCAACACCGCAACAGCCGCCGGTGTCGACCTGCTCGATGACGAGCTCGACATTCCAGTTCTTGGTGTGATCGAGCCAGGAGCCAAAGCCGTTGTGGAAGCAAGCGTGCGAGATCGCATTGGTGTGATCGGCACCGTCGGCACCATCGAGTCTGCGGTGTACGAAGCCGTGATCGGCAAGATCAATCCTGACGCCAGCGTCGTGTCATGTGCGTGTCCGGGATTCGTCGAGTTTGTTGAGCGGGGTAACACCGAGGGTCCGCAGGTGCGCATCCTGGCCGAGCGACTGCTGGCCCCCATCATCGAGGCCGATGTCGACACGCTGCTGCTTGGCTGCACCCACTACCCGTATCTGGCCCGCACAATCGCCGACACCGTAGGCCCCGACGTCGTGCTGGTCTCGTCCGCGGACGAGACGGCCTTTGCGTTGGCCGAAGACCTCAGCCGCCTCGGCCTCACCCACTCTGATCAGGATCGCAAGGGCCAGCACCGCTTCATTTCTTCCGGTGATGTGCGCGCTTTCACCGTTCTCGGAAGCAGACTCCTTGGGCCCGAACTCGTAGACGCTGAAAGATGGATCTCGAATGCGCCCTGATGGCCGTGAAAACAATCAACTCCGCCCCCTGAGTTTCGAACGAGACTTCAC
>CALJSB010000054.1 GCA_937976305.1 uncultured Acidimicrobiales bacterium | reverse complement strand
CGTCGCCCGGCATCCAGCGATCGTCGAGGCCGCGGCCCAGTTGGTGGGGCCCGATATCAGCCTGTGGAGCAGCGTCTTGTTCATCAAGGAGCCCGATTCGCATGCCTTCGTGAGCTGGCATCAGGATGCGTTCTACATGTCGCTCACACCCGCCAACTTCGTCACCGCGTGGCTGGCACTGACGCCATCAACCGTCGAGAGTGGATGTGTGTCGGTGATACCCGGATCTCATCACGATGCGGCATGCCATGTCGACACCTTTGCTGATCAGAACATTTTGACCCGAGGTCAGGCGATCCCCGACGTCGATGAGTCCGATGCGGTTCACCTCGAGCTGCAGCCCGGGCAGATGTCGCTGCATCACCCGTGGCTCATCCACGGATCACAGCCGAACCGGAGTCGCCAGCGCCGAGTCGGCATTGCCATGCAGAGCTACCTCGGAGGAGACGTGCGCCCCGTGTCAGGCGCTCACCACGTGATGCACATTGCTGGAGCCCCGGTGCCAGACGACTTCGTTGAGGCCCCAGCGCCCACCGCCGTGTGTAGTGCAGCTGGTGTGGCGGCCCGGGCCGCTGCCAACCAGGCGTTTGCCGATGTGTTGTACGACGGCGCAGAGAAGCGGAGAAGTTTGTGAACGTTCCACTACCCGAACGGGGTTTCACCGACGATGAGTTCGCCGCTCGAACCCAGCGTTGCCAGGAGGCAATGGCTGCGGCTGATATCGCGGCCCTGCTCGTGTGTACCGAACCCGAGGTTCGCTACTTCACTGGTTTCCACACCCCGTTCTGGCAAAGCCCGACTCGGCCCTGGTTCACGGTGGTGCCCGCCGCCGGTAAGCCCATTGCGGTGATTCCGAGCATCGGTGGCGCCTCGATGCGGGCGACGTGGATCGACGATGTACGGACGTGGTCGTCGCCCCAGCCTGATGACGACGGCGTGACGCTTCTGGTCGAGTGCCTGCGTGAAGTAGCGGGTGCAGACGGGCGAATCGGGCTGCCGATGGGACCCGAGACTCACGTGCGTATGCCGCTTCGAGATTTTGACCGAGTACGGGCCGAGGTCGGCGACTTCATCGATGCGACCGACATCATCGTGGGCCTGCGAACCATCAAATCAGAGGCCGAGATTGCGAAGCATCAACACATCTGTGGGTTGGTTTCCAACGCCTTCGATGAGCTGCCGAATCTGCTGTCCGTGGGCATGACGGAACGTGAGGCGTTTGCGGCGTTTCGCGGTGAGATTCTGCGGCAGGGTGCAGACGATGTGCCGTATCTGGTCGGGGCCACGGGGCCCGGGGGGATCGACGACATCATTCGTCAACCATCTGATCGGACAATCGGAGACGGAGACCTCTTGATCTTCGACACCGGATCAACCTTCGACGGCTACTTCAGCGACTTCGACCGTAACTTCGCCTTCTCCCACGCCGACGATGATGCATTCGACGCCTATCGAGCCGTCTGGGAGGCAACCGAGGCTGGGCTTGCGGCCGTGCGACCCGGTGCCACAACGACTGAGGTGTTCACCGCCATGAACGATGTGCTCAAGGCCAATGGTTCGTTGGGCAACGATGTGGGCCGGATGGGACACGGCTTGGGCATGCAGGTGACCGAGTGGCCATCGCACACGGCGAACGACGACACCGTGATCGAAGAGAACATGGTGTTGACCCTCGAACCGGGCCTGCTGTGGGCGCCGGGCAAAGCCATGGTGCACGAAGAGAACATCGTCGTTCGTGCTGATGGCGCTGAGTTGCTCAGTCGGCGAGCGGCTCCCGAGATGGTGGTGATCTGATGTCGATCGACCAGTACTGGACCGACGGGTATCTCTATGTCGAAGATGCGCTGACCGCAGCACAGCTGGCTGGCTTACGCAACGACTTCGATGCATGGAAGGAACAGAGCCGGGAGCACACCGAGCCCTATGGCGAAACCGTCGACGGGCGAGCTCGTTTCGACCTCGAAGTCGGCCACAGCGCCGATCATCCTGCCCTTCGACGGGTTGCTTCACCGGTTGATGTTTCTGAGGCCTTCCTCGAGACGATGCGAGACAACGCCGCCCTCGATGTCGTCACCCAGCTGATTGGTCCAAACGTCGAGTTCAACAACTCCAAGATCAACTCCAAACAGCCCGGTGCCGCTACCGAGGTGAAGTTCCATCAGGACTTTCTCTTCCAACCGCACACCAACGAAGACCTCGTCGCGGTGTTGTTCTTCTTGGACGACGTGACCGAACAGAACGGGCCGCTCGAAGTTGTCCCCGGCACACATCGAGGTCCGCTGTATGACCACTGGCACGATGGCGTGTATACCGGTGCCGTCGCTCCGGAGGTGAAAGCCGAGCACGAGGCCCAGGCGGTGCCCATTCATGGTCCGGCTGGCTCGGCATGCCTGATGCACACTCGGCTGCTGCACGGTTCGGCGCCCAATCAGTCCGATCAGCCCCGCACCCTCTTCATCGCCGAGTACCGAGCCGAGGACGCGAAGCCCCTGCAGGTCAACCACTTGCCGAGCCGATTCGAAGGCGAAGTCGTTCGGGGCGAGCGGACCAACCGAGTGCGCTGCTCTGAGTACGAGATGGAGTTTCCGGAGGTGCCGACGGGGGCGTCGTTCTTCGATCAGCAGGCAAAGGCCGACGCCGGGGAGGCTTGAGGATGACGATCCCCAATCTCCAGCCGCTCGAGTTCAAGACCGACGATGGCTGCGGTTCGCGGGCGCGCATCGGCATGATCCTGTTGGAGACAGATCGCACGCTCGAGGTCGAGGCCCGTCAGATCGATCTCGACGGCGTCGACTTCTACCACTCCAGAATTCCGATGGAGCCCGATGTGAGCGAAGACACGCTCACTGCGATGCAGCGCGACCTGCCCGTTGCCGCTGGCTTGTTGCCTGCCGAGTTCGAGTTCGACGCTGTTGGCTACGGCTGCACCTCAGCAGCCACGCTCATTGGCGAAGTCGGGGTTGCAACTGCGATTGAGACAGCGCATCCGGGCGTGCCAAACACCAATCCGATCACGGCCGCAACCGCTGCGTTCCAAGCTCTCGGCGCGGCGCGGATCGCTGTCGTGACTCCGTACAGCGCTGCGGTCACCGAACCGATCGCCGCTCACTTCGGGGCAGCAGGCATCGAGGTGACGGCACTTGGCTCGTTTCTCGAAACCAACGACTTCGTCGTGTCCCGCATCACCGAACAGTCTGTCGCTCACGCGGTGAGAGCCATGCACGGCCAAGCGGGTGTCGACGGCTGCGATGCCGTGTTCGTGTCGTGCACGAGCTTGCGGGCCTTCGGCATCGCCGCTGAACTGGAAGCCGAGTTGGGCGTGCCGGTTGTGTCGAGCAACCTCGCCTTCCTCTGGCACCTGCTGCGGCTGGCGGGTGTCGACGACCCAATTGACGGGCTCGGCGCACTGTTTCATTCGTAGATCAACGGCCGTGAGATTTATTGCAGCAGTGCCTGCATAGCGATGGCGTCGCCCATGTGGACGAGCCCAGGGTGATGCCGCATGGCAAGGATCCCGTCGACCGTCGAGCGATAGGTGACGCTGGGCGCTCCGAGCCGGCGGGGATCGTGCACGACGGCAATCGGTTGACCGGGTGTGATGGCAGCCCTCAAGGGCACGAGCCACTCGATCAGGCCGTCTGTCTCGCTGAGGATGTAGGCGCCGTCTTCGGGTATCTCGATGCGTTGCGACGGTGCAGTCGCAATCGGCTCGGCGGCCAGCACCCCCCAGTGCACCAAGACGTTGTGAATGCCGGTGTCGGTGATGTCGACGTAGTCGGGGCGGGTGCCGCCCGTGCCGCCAATCTCGGTGTTGACGAACGGGCGCCCGCTCTCGCCTGCAGTGAACTCCCACATGCCGAGCGTGTCGAGCTCGACCAGTTGGGTCACAAACGGGGCTCCGAACGCCTCGGCCGCCGCCTTGCTGTCTGCCGTGACCCCAGGATCTGAGAACACCGGCGATGACGCCATGGGGATGAAGTCGAGCGTCCGACCACCATCGTGAATGTCGAGAACGACATCGGCGAGCGGCAAGAGGTGTCTGGTCATGTAGTCGGCAATTCGTTCGGTGTGCGTGCCGTCCGCCTTGCCCGGGAACGATCGATTGAGGTTGCCTTGATCGATCGGTGAGGTTCGCGTGCCAGCTGCGAACGCCGGCTGGTTCATACACGGCACGATGATGACCCGCCCGGTGACATCTGCTGGGTTCAGCGTGTTGGCAAGCTTGATGAGCGATGTAGGCCCCTGGTATTCGTCGCCGTGGTTGCCGCCGGTGAGCAGTGCGGTCGGCCCCTTGCCGTTCGCTACGACTGCGATCGGAATCATCACCGCTCCGTAGGCTGCGGCATCGTGGCTGTACGGGAGGACCAGGTGCCCATGGTGAACGCCATCCTCGTCAAACGGAATCGTTGCAGAGATCGTTGTCGCTGAAACAGGTTCGGTCACGATCGCGAGTGTGCCAGAACAGCGGCTCGACAGCTGACAGGGCCAGCGATACGTTGCCTCTACCAGGTCATCATCAATAGGGGAGCACCGCCATGCCAGCAGCAGCCGCAGATCTCGATGCCGTTCTCGAAAAGGGAGTGAGCGAAGGTGCCGCCCCCGGCATCGTTGCCGCCGTCGTCGATGCCGATGGGGTCACCTATCTCGGTTCGGCCGGTGAGCGTTCCATTGGCACCGGTGTCGAGATGACGACCGACACCGTCGGAGCGATCTTCTCGATGACCAAGGTCATTACGGGAACCGCAGCGATGCAGCTCGTCGAACAGGGAAAGCTCGATCTCGACGCTGATGCGGGCACGGTGTGTCCTGAGCTCTCCAATCCGGTTGTCCTCGAGGGCTTCGACGACGACGGTCAGCCGGTCACCCGGCCGGCCGTCGGGCCGATCACGCTACGGCACCTGCTCACCCATACCGCAGGCTTCGTCTACGACGTCTGGAACCCACAGATGGCCCAGTGGTACGAGGCAACGGGGACGCCCAACATCTTCTCGCTCGAGAAGAAGTCGCTCGCGATCCCGCTGATGTTCGATCCGGGCACCCAGTGGCAGTACGGCATCAACATCGACTGGGTCGGGCTCATGATCGAGGCCGTTTCTGGCCAGACGCTGGGGGAGTACTGCACTGAGAACATCTTTGCTCCCCTCGGCATGAACGAAACCACGTTTGCCCCGACAGATGCTCTGCTGGGCCGGGCCTCAGCCATGCACACCCGCATGGAGGACGGCGCGTTCGTGGCCATCGACCTGCCCCAGGCCGAGAACCCAGAGTTCGAGATGGGTGGCGGCGGCCTTGTGTCAACCATGAGCGACTATGCGAAGTTCATCCGCATGATCTTGAACGACGGCGAAGTCGACGGCGTTCGAGTGCTCGGAGCGTCCACGGTGGCCGACATGTCGCAGAATCACATGGGCGATCTGCGAGTGAGCGAACTGAAGACGGCGATGCCGCCCTTCTCGGTTGACGCAGAGATGTTCGCAGGCGAGGCGAAATCGTGGGGCCTCACCTTCCAGGTTCACGAAGAAGCGAGCGCAACCGGTGCTCCGAAGGGCACGTTGAGCTGGGCTGGCCTGGCCAACAGCTTCTTTTGGATCGACCGCGAGAATGGCCTGGGCGGTTGCTACATGAGCCAGTTGATCCCGTTTGCCGAGAAGGGCACGGTCGATACGTTCTACAGCTTCATGTCGGCGGTCTACGACGGCCGCTAGCTCTGCATCTGGGTCATCCGTTGGCCTCCTGCATCTCGGCCAATCCCTTGCGCATGGCATCAGTCATGCTCGGTAGGTAGGCGCTCTTGGTGCACTCCAGGATCTGCTGCAGGTGATCCTGGTCGTGAAAGGGCCACTCAAAGACGAAATCGCCAGCTGCATATTCGCGGCGGCCTCCGACGAAACTCGAGGTTGCCGTCAGTTCTTCGGTTGAGAGCGTTCGAAGAAACGCGGCCGATTGGGCGCGCTCGTTACGAAGCTCCTCGAGTAGATCCCCGAGTGACTCGCTTGCGAAGTCTCGTTCATTGATTGCGGCCCACGGATCCATCGTGATGAGCGACTCGCCCCGGAGCACCTGGGCGATCCGGTCACGAAAAGTCTCGCTGTCGCAAGCAATGACGTGGCCGATCACCTCGAGCGGACACCACTCTTCCGGCGCCGGTCGACGGCGTAGAACGTCGTGATCGACGGGTTCGAGCAAGTGGGCCAACACATTGGGAAAGGCTTCGATGGTTGCGGCAATCTCGCTGATGGAAGACACCGGCAAAGCCTAGAACTCCTTGCGTAGATCGACGGCGACGTCATCCTCCGCCGAGGATCGGTGAAGTAAAGTGTCATGTTTGGTCAGTCGATGACCAGGGAGGAAGGCAATCGGTACGTGCCACCAACTGGTGGCCCCATCGGAGCCTGCTCATCTATGACGGACGTTGACGATATTCCTGGCGAGTGGCGCAAGACCCGGTTCGAGTACCGGGTATGGGGCAAACATCGCAAGGCGCGCAAGCTTCTTGCTGAGCTTGCGTCGTCAGAGACCACTGAGTCGCTCGAGGACTGCTATCTGCTCGTTGAGGACGCGGCGTGGAACGCAAAGGTCCGAGACAGCACGCTCAAGATCAAGCATCTCGTCTCTGAAGAGAAGGGCTTTGAGGAATGGGCATCTGGCCGCTACAAGGCGGCTGAAGATGTGCCGACTCCCTTCGATGCCATCTTCGAAGCCCTCAACCTCGATCGCCCTCAAAAAGGCAAGAGGTACAGCATCGAGCGGGCGGTCAAAGATCTCAAAGATCTGAAGGATCTCGACGTCCGCCCGGTTTTCGTGACCAAGGAGCGGGTGCGCTACCGCATCGGATCCTTGCTGGCCGAGGTAACCGACATCGAGATCGTCGACACCGAAGAAGTGCTTCACACACTGTCGATCGAGGGTGATGATCTCGACGAATTGGCGGCCCTTCGCAAAAAGCTTGGGCTCAAGAAAGAGCCAAACATCGCCGTGCACCAGGCAATCGACGAAGCGAGCTGACGCGCGGTCATTGCGCCTCAACCGAGCGTTCACCGCCCTGGCGATCTGATCTCTTACACTCCGGCCATGGCTGGAGGACTCGTCGGATTACTTGATGACATTGCGGCGCTTGCCAAACTGGCAGCCGCGTCGGTCGATGACATTAGTGCGGCTGCGGGCCGGGCCAGCACCAAAGCGGCCGGAGTCGTGATTGACGACACCGCAGTCACCCCTGCCTATGTGCAGGGTCTCGCCGCTGATCGAGAGCTCCCGATCATCAAGCGGATCGCCAAGGGATCGCTCATCAACAAGCTGCTGATCATTCTTCCAGCGGCACTGATTTTGAGTGAGGTGTCGAAGACGCTCATCGAGGTGATCTTGATGATCGGCGGCACGTACTTGTGTTTCGAGGGGGTCGAGAAGATCTACCACAAGCTCAAGGGCGACGATCACAGTCACGATGTGCCGGCAGCCATGAAGGGGCCGGAAGCCGAGGCGGCAACCGTCAAAGGCGCGGTGCGAACCGACTTCATCCTGTCTGCTGAGATCATGGTGATCTCGCTGAAGGAAGTGATCGAGGAGACATTCTGGTCAAAGGCCATCATCCTCGTGGTGGTCGCCATCATGATCACCATCATCGTCTACGGCATCGTGGCTCTGATCGTGAAGATGGACGACATCGGCCTCAAGATGGCGACCCGTGACGACGAGGGTTCGAAGAAGCTCGGGCTCGGTCTGGTCGCAGCCATGCCAAAGCTGTTGACGTTCCTGTCGGTCGTCGGCACCGCCGCCATGCTGTGGGTCGGTGGGCACATCATCGTCGCCGGAACCCACAACCTCGGTTGGGACGGCATCTACGACATCGTGCACGGGGCCGAAGAGGCCGTGAAGGACGTCGGCGGCATCGGCGGGCTGCTTTCGTGGCTTGTCAACACCGCACTTTCCGCCGTGGTCGGATTGATCGTCGGCGGCATTGTTGTGGCCGTGCTATCGAAGCTCGGGATCGGACACGGCGACGATCACGGTGAACACGCCGAGGCTCTTGCTCACTGACGCTTTCCGACAGCCGAACATCGGATTGTCATCTACGAGATCTCGTGCTTTCGTGCTGACATGACAGAGACCATCGGGTTCGTAGGCCTCGGCAACATGGGCGGGCCCATGGCCAGCCGTCTGGCCCAGAACGGCTATCGAGTGTTGGCGTACGACATCAACCCCGAGGCACTGGGGCGTGTCGTGGAAGCTGGGGCGGAACCGGCCGAAGATGCGACGTCGTGTGCGGCGCGGGCCGACATTCTGCTCACCTCGCTGCCACGGCCTGATCATGTCCAAGCAGTGATGGTCGATGGTGGTGCGCTTGCCGCTCTGCGACCCGGCTCGCTCTGGGTCGACCTCACAACGAATCGCAAGGAGTTCGTTGCCGAGCTCGCCTCCAAGGCACCGGAGGGCGTCAGCGTCGTCGATTCGCCGCTCACTGGCGCCGTGGACGGTGCCCGCAATGGCAAACTCACGCTCTTCGCCGGTGGGGCCGACGACGACCTCGATCGGGTTGAGGAGATGCTGAGCCTGCTCGGTCGAGTGATTCGATGCGGCCCGCTCGGTACAGGCAACGTCACGAAGCTCGTGACCAACCAGCTGTGGTTCATTCATGCCGCTGCGATCGGCGAAGGGTTTGCTCTCGGTATGGCCAACGGGGTCGAGCTCGATGTGCTGTGGGACGCCATCAAGGACTCTGTCGGCGACAGCTTTGTGGCTCGCCACGACGCGCCGTCGATCTTTGCCGGTCACTACGACCCGTCGTTCACCCTCGATCTCTGCGTGAAGGACCTGGGCCTCACGATGGAGCTGGCCCAGAACGTCGGCACCGATCTTCCCATGACCGAGCGGGCCAACGAGACGTTCGTGCGGGCCGGCGAGCGCTACGGCCTCGATGTTGGCGAGCTGCATGTGGCAAAACGGATTGAAGACGATGGTCAACTGTCGTTCCGCCTCGAGGGCGACTGGGTACCTCACTGGGAGGCGTGATGGCGTTTGAGCTCGGCAACGTCGTTGATCTCGACCGGTACCCGATCGATCAGCCTGAAAGCGAGGCGTACCGGGCAACGGTCGAGCACGCTCGCTCTGGTTTGCGCAGCGATGGCTGCGCGGTGATCAAAGATCTGGTTACGCCGTCAGGGCTCGAGAACTTGGCCGAGGAGATTCGTGCTCGCAAAGCGACCACACACTTCTCGACCGAGGTCATCAATCCCTACTTCCACGTGTCGACCAACCCTGAGTTTCCTGAACGTCACCCGGTCAACACTTTTCTCGAACGATCGAGCGGGTTCATTCCCGGCGATTCCTGGGGGCACGGCACGCTCAACCGGAAGCTCTTCGAACACCCTGCGTTGTGCCGCTTTCTCGCCGACTGCCTCGAGATCCCAGAACTCCACCCCTACGCCGATCCCTTGGCTGGGCTTACGTCAAACATTCTCGATCCCGGCCAAGTCTTCACGTGGCACTTCGACACCAACGAGTTCGCGGTGACGGTGCTTGTCGAGGAGGCCGACGATGGTGGTCTGTTCGAGTATGTGCCGAACATCCGGAGCGCTGATGACGAGGGCTTCGACGCCATTCAGGCGGTGCTCGAAGGGGGCCGCGATGGCGTGCACACGCTCGACCTACGTCCGGGCGATCTGCAGATCTTCCGCGGTCGTTACTCGCTGCACCAGGTATCGCGAGTACCCGAGACCTCAAAGCCTCGCCACGCCGCGATCTTCGCCTACACCGAACAACCCGGCGTGATCGGCCGAGTCGAACGCACGATGCAGCTCTTTGGTCGAGTGTTGCCCGAACACGTTGCCGCCGAAGAAGAACGAGTGCGCGCCGATTCGTTGATTGACTAGCGCGCTGCTCGACTAGCTGGCCGACCAGGCCGGGTTACGTCCGCAGAAGCACAGGAACTCTTCAAACAGGGTCGCTCCGTCGGGCACAGGGACCTCAGCATCGAAGAAGCCCGTGTCGGGTCCTCGATACTCCGGGATGACCGTCCCCCGCAGAAACTCGAACGCCGGGGCCACCGCTTCGGCCGTTGGTTGCCACGCTTGGCCGGTTGACATACTCAGATCCCACCCATGTGTGAGGTATTCGCCGAGGGCCATGGCCAGCACGGCCTCCTTGGTCATGCGGGCCTCCGCCATCACAACGAGTGCTCCGTCCGGGACCTCTTCGATTGCCTGCTTGATACTGAGGAGGGCTGACGCCACGATGTCGGCACCCTGCTGATGAGTCGGGAGGGTCCACGATTCGGGATCTGGCCGCTCGCTTGTTCCTTCGGGATCGTTGAGCGCAGCGGCAAAGAACTGCAACCACGCCAGGGTGTGGGTTTGGAGCTGCTGCACGGTGAAGCCTTCACACGGCGTGGCTCCGGCGAGCGAAGCGCCACCGAGGTCGACCACGCTCGCGAGCTGTTCGAGCACACCGGTGAACAGCTCAGCCGTAGCGGCTCGATCGGACATGATCTCGGGAGCGGGGGCGGGAAAGATCGGAAGCTCTTCTGATGTCATATCCCGACCGTACGACGACCCCGGGTTCGGGTGATTGAAGATTCACGCCAACCTGCCCGAGTAGGGTCATCGCGTGCTGGGCGAGCGACCAGATACTGAGGCCGACATGCGGGGGATCGTCGACCCCGATCAGATGCTCGAGTTCGTCGATTTCGTTCGTGAGCCTCCCGGCGAGGTGCTCGCCGGACTCATCGAGTGGTTCTGGACCGTGTCGTGGGACATGCCCGACGGCATGGTGCTCGACCAAGAGGTGCTCAACCATCCGGCCGGCAACATCAGCATCGGCACCCTCGACGACCGTGGCGTTCGGCTCGATCCACCTGAGGGTCGCGTCTATGGGGTGCAGCAGGGCCTCAGTAGCCGACGATTGCGCGGACAGGGCTGGACGGTGGCTGCGCGGACAGCCGTCGGTGGTCTTGGTGCGTTGATCGGCCGATCAGCGAGAGATGCCGCAGACAAGCAGCTGTCGTTCAGCGAAGGACTGCCAGGCGTCGACGGAGCTGCGATCGTGGCCCACGTAATCGCCAACGACACAAACGAGGCTCGAGTTGCGGTGCTTCGCCGCCACTTGGAGCAGGTGCTCGACGAGCGAGACGGAGCATTCGTGGCCGAGGCCCGTCGTGTGGCCGAGATCGCCGCACTCGCTGAGACCGACCGCAGTGTTTGCCGCATCGAGCAACTGGCTGACGCCGCCGGCTACAGCGTGCGTTCGCTGCAGAGGCTGTTTGATCAACATGTGGGACAGAGCCCGGCCTTTGTGATTCGTCGGTGGCGCATTATCGAAGCGGCCGAAGCAGCACGTGCTGCGTTCGTTGACGGCGAGGAGTGGAGAGGTTGGGCCACGGTCGCCGATGAACTTGGCTACTCAGATCAGGCCCACCTCACCCGCGACTTCTCGCGTCATCTCGGCGTGACACCGGCCGCGTATGTGGAGCGCAACAGGGCGTAGTCGTGGGCCGCAAGGCAGCAACGATCCCTGGCCTTTTGACCATCGTGGTCTCGCTCATCGCCGGGCATACGTGGAATCGACGTTTGAACATCGTCGTCAGCATCATCTATGCACTAGCGGTCATCGGCGGCTGCATTGGCGAGACGTGGATCTACTACCTGGTTGGCAGCCTCATCGAGGTGGTTCTGCTGGTC
This sequence comes from uncultured Acidimicrobiales bacterium, assembly GCA_937976305.1. Classification (GTDB taxonomy): domain Bacteria; phylum Actinomycetota; class Acidimicrobiia; order Acidimicrobiales; family SZUA-35; genus CALEWY01. Next base: position 5,483 of record CALJSB010000054.1, on the reverse strand, counting down.
ATGATCGCCAAGTCCGCCCGAGATTGGCGCACCGCAGCAATCTGATGTGTCAGGCGAGGCACCCGTACGCCGTCAGAACCAGGCCGGGGCCGCGATAGTCGTTGTCGGAGTCCTTCTCCATCCGATTCATCACGTACGACACTGATAGGCGGGCATCGAGGTCGATCACGGCAACCGAGCCACCCCAACCACCCCAGTAGAAGGCTCGCTTGTTGGGGCTGAGCGGCACATCTTCGTTGGGGAGGCCAAAGCCCATGCCAAACGTGAGATGTTTGCCCAGCACGTGATCGATGCCGTCAGCTTGCACGTCGAAGACTCGTTCGAGTGACTCGGGGGCGCACAGCGTGACGTCGCCCAGCGACCCGCCGCACGCGATCGCCGCATGGACGGCTGCGACCGAGCGGGCGTTTCCGTGTCCGCCTGCTGCCGGGATCTCGGCCCGGCGCCAGCGCTCGTCGCGTGGCTCGGTGGCATCGAGCGGACAACTCGCAAGGGTGCGGTAGGCAATCGATGCTTCGTCGGTGATGTCGTCGCCAATATTGCCGCCAGGAGGGACGAGGGTGGCAATGCGATCGTCGTGCTCGGCACCGGTGCCGATGTGGAAGTCCGCGCCAAGGGGGCCGGCGACTTCGTGGGCGAAGAACTCACCAATCGTTTGTCCGGTGATGCGGCGAAGGACCTCGCCTTGGAGGTTGCCGAGGGTGATGGCGTGGTAGCCGGAGCCCTCGCCGGGCGTCCACAGCGGCGCTTGGGCGGCGAGCAGACCGGTGGCTTTCTCCCAGTCGTAGAGGTCTTCGGCCACGATCGGTGTCTGCCAACCACTGAGCCCCGAGGTGTGACCCATCACGTGGCGCACCAACACCGCCTCTTTGCCCTCCGCGGCAAACTCGGGCCAGTACGTCGCGACGGGTGCATCGAAGTCGAGTTCGCCCCGATCGGCGAGCATGAGCATGCAGATGCCCGCCATGGTCTTGGTGGTCGACCAGACGTTGACGATTGTGTCGCGCTCCCACATGGCGCCGGATTCGGCATCGGCAACGCCGCCCCACAGGTCGAGCACCACCTCACCGTCGAGCGTGACGACGGCGCTCGCTCCCACTTCAAGACCGTCAGCGAAGCTCTTCGTGAAGTACTCGCGCACGGGATCGAAGCGGGGGTCGTTCGTTCCCTGGATTTCTGGAGCTGCGGTGTTGCTCATCGGATCTGCCCCACGGCGCTCGAAGGGCGGACCCGCACGAGTTGTCGCTGCTCGCTCACCATTGCCGCTCGATATTCGTCCCAGTTTGGATGGTCGTCGCCCGCCACTCGCCGGTAGTAGTCGACCAAGCCATCAGCGGCGGCGTCACCAGGATCGGTCGCCACGTCGCCCAGTTCAGCGACGGCGTCGAACGACACGTAGCTCCAGGAGCCAGGCTCGGTGACGTGAACCAGCACGCGATTGTCGCGGCGCATGTTTGCGGTCTTGGCTCGGGTGGTGGTGAGCGAGATCACGAACGCGCCATCGTCGACGGTGTAGCTGATGTCGCTCGATTGAGCCCGGCCGTCCTTGCGAAGCGTGATCAACACGGCGTGCTTGCGGTCGCTGGCCCAGGCCATCGCCTGTTCGACGGTGAGTGTCATGGCCGCACACTACGTCACGAACGCGCGGCCGACAGAGGTGGCTAGATGGCGAGAGCCATGCCGTCGCCGCCCGGGTCGGCGGCGCCCGTCCATACGGCTTCGGTGGGATCGGGGTCAGCGCTTGCTCGGCGGATGCCGTGTACGAGGGCAAAGGCGTAACTCTGGGGCCAACGGATGATGTCGTGGCCCTCGGCTGCGAGTTGCGCTGTTGTGGCCCGGGGGATTCGGTTGGACACGTCAATGGCGTTGCTGGTCGACGAGAACCTTGGAGCCACGATGGCATCGAGGATCGGCATCTCGAAGTCGATGCTGTTGAGCAACACCTGGGTCACGCCCATGGCGATCTGGGTGCCGCCTGGGGCGCCAACGACGAGTTCGAGCTCGCCATTACGGAAGGCCATAGTTGGGCACAGCGAACTGAAGCGACGCTTGCCCGGAGCCAACGATCCGGCTCGTCCGGGGCGTGGGTCGAAGACCCCCATACAGCCGTTGTACATGAACCCGAGGCCGTCGGTGATCACGCCAGACGGCATGCCGAGTGAGTGCGTCATGGTGACTGCGTTGCCGTCGCCATCAACCACGCAGACGTGCGTGGTGTCCGGTGGTTCACCCACCATGCGTGCGACCTCAGCCCGCTTTCCAGAACGGATCCGTTCCGCCAACTCGGCGCCGTAGTCGTCAGAAAGCAGTCGCTCGAGAGGGACATCGACGAACTCGGGATCACCAACGTGGGCGTCCTTGTCGGCGGTTGCCCACTTCATGGCTTCGGTGACCGTGCGGATGTAGTCGACGCTGTTGTGGCCCATGGCCGCCAGGTCGAAGTGTTCGAGGACGTTCATCAGGTGGGCCACCATCACCCCGCCCCCCGGTGGCATGTTGGTGCTGACGTCGAGATCTCGGTACGTGGTGCGCAGCGGATCACCCCAAATCGTCTTGTATCCCGCCAGATCGTCTGCGGAGAGGCGCCCACCGTTGGCTTGCATGTCGGCCACAATCTCGGCCGCAATCGACCCGGTGTAGAACTCGGCGGCCCCACCGTCGGCCACTCGGCGCAAGGTCCGACCGAGGTCGGGGTTTCGGAGTGTCTGGCCTACCTGGAGCAACGAGCCGTCAGCGTTGAAATAGATGCGTTTGCCACTCTGGGTGAAGCGCAACCGTTCTCGGGTGTCGACTCGACCCATCGTGGCGCCCTCGACCCACCATCGGTGAACGGCAGGGCGCACGGGAAAGCCCTCTTCGGCCCATTCGATTGCCGGGGCAACGACGTCGGCCCACGGCAAGGCTCCGTATCTGGTTTGGGCTTCGTAGTAGGCAAGCATGGCGCCTGGCGTCGTGATCGACTCGTAGCCGACGTCGTTGACATTCCCGTCGAGCAAGAAGCCAAAGCCGTCGCGAGTCTCACCAACGACCAAGTGCTCCCACTGATCTTCGGTGGTCGATCCGGGTGACGTGCCGTGGAAGTCGACGCAGGTGTGCACGTCTGGTTCACCGTTCGTGCCGGGGAGGTACAGCTGGGCGTTGCCAAATCCGGCGATGCCGCACATCTGTGGGTCGACCACGCCAGCGACCAGGGCGCACGCGATTGCCGCATCAACGGCATTGCCGCCAGCTCGAAGGGCATCGACCCCAGCTTCAACTGCTTCGGGCTGGGCGGCGCTGACCACTGCTGATCCCGTTGAGGTGCTCATGGGTCCATCATGTGGCATGCGCCTGCTGGCGCCCAATCTGCGCTGTCCCTACGCTGCGCCCATGGCTGAGATCCGGGTTGTTCAACTCTCTGACACGCACTTCCTCGCGGACGGCGAAGAAGCCGAAGGGGGAGCGGCCTACGACACCGATGCAGCCTTCGACGCTGTGTTCGACGCGATTGAGGCTGACGCCGAACCGCTCGACCTCGTCGTGGTCACCGGGGATGTCGCCGACCACGGCCGCTCGGCCCAGTACCGCAAAGCAGCGGACGCCTTCGAGCGCTTTGGCGTACCCGTCAACGTGTGCCCCGGCAATCACGACTTCGTGACCCCGTTTGCCGCAGGCATGGGACGCACCGGCGTATCGACATCTCGAGTGATCGAGATCGGGGAATGGGCGTTTGTGTTTGTCGACTCGAGCGCTGGGGTCATGTCGCCAGATGCCTCTGGGCTTGCCGTTGACCCACCGGGTGAGGAGCGGCTCCACAACAACGGCTGTCTTGGCCAGGCAGAGGCCGCATGGGTACGGCAGATCTGTGAGTCGGTCACCGTGCCCCACGTCTTCATCTGGTTGCATCACCCGCCGGGCCCACCGCTGCCGTTGTGTTTCGACGAGGATTACGCCGCCGAGTGGCGCGCCGTCGTTGGCGATCTGCCGAAGCTGCGAGGCATGGCCGGCGGCCACACACATGTGCCCGATGCATATGAGTTCGAAAGCGTCCCGGTGTGGGTGGCTGGTTCGTTCAAGAACTCGTTTTCGATGGATCCGCAGATGTGGCTTCCGCCTGCGTATCGCTCCTATGTGTTCTCAGACGACGGCACCGTGACAAGCGAGAACCGCTACGCAGCCGACAACGATGAGCTCTGGCCTCGCAAGCCCTTCGGACGCACCCTCAAATCGCTCTTCATGGGTGAGATCGGCTACGACGAATTGCGGCAGATCGCGGCCGAGCGAGCGGCCGCTGGCTGACAGGGCGTTAGCCCTCTTCAACCGGCGAGAAGTCTTCCCAGCGAGGGGCCGGTGCTGCCTCCTCGGGTTCTGGTTCTACGGGTGACTCTGGTGTCGCCGGGTCGGGTCCCGGATCTGCGTCTTCACCCTCGTCGTCGCCGGCCTCGGGCCGAAGAATGGCAGCGGCCAGTGTCGTGGTGATCGGCACGGCAGCGACGAGCCCGATCGAGCCGCAGAGCGTGCGGACAATCTCGAGGGCGATCACCTCGGAGTTCGCCACGATAGGCAGCGACTGATCCGAAACGGCAAACAGCAAGAGCAGCGGCATGCTGGCCCCGGCGTAGGCGAGCAGCAGCGTGTTGACGGTCGAGGCGATGTGTTCACGGCCGACCCGAATGCCGGACGCAACGAGTTCGGTGGTGGGCAGTCGGGGACTGCGGTGCCGTAGTTCGGCCACGGTGGCGACCTGGGTGACGGTCACGTCGTCGAGTGCACCGAGGGCACCGATGATGGCGCCACCGAGCAGAAGGGCTCCTACGTCGAGCTCCGACGAGATGAATGGCAGCACGAGCGCCTCGTCGGTGGCGAGGCCCGAGAAGGCCGCCCATTCGAAGAAGAACCACGAAAGCGCGAGGGTGAGCAGAAGCGCGCCAAGGGTGCCTGCCAAAGCAACGGTGGTGGTAGGAGAGAAGCCGTGGGTGAGATAGAGGCTCACAAACGCAATGGTTGATGCTGCGATCACCGACACCAGCAGCGGGTGGTGGCCGTCGAGCACTGCCGGTGCCACAAAGAGAACAAACACCATCAGAGTGGCCGCCATCGCTCCAAGCGCGAGGACACCGCGGAAGCGGCCGAGAGCAATGACCACGAGGGCGAAGAGTCCAACCAACCACATGAGCGTCGAGCGGCGCTCGAGGTCGGCATAGAAGTAGGTGTTCGTGGTGGGCTCGAAGCCGAGGACGACCCGGTCGCCGACGCTGAGGTCGGGGAGCGATGGATCGAAGGTGAGGTTGATCTCGGGCAGGGCGACAATGGCGCCCGCCTCAGGGCCTTCCTCGACAACAAACGTGAGGTTGCGGCACACATCGGGATTGTCGTCTGTGGCATACGAACAGCGGGTGTCCTCGATGCCTTCGACAGTCCCCGCCAGCCGATCCGAGACCAAGCCAATCTCTTGGGCGGTAGCGATCGCCTCAGTTCGACCTTCGCCTGTTGGCCACAGAACG